>JAJZBA010000039.1 GCA_021799155.1 bacterium
TCCGATCTCGAATAAATGCTTTTTTTCTAGCCCTCAAATTTACTGCGCCGTTCCTTCAGAAATTCCCGCTCAAACGATTTTGCCGGATGATTATCTAAAAAAGGCTTTTTATTCCAATGATTCCATTTATCAGATAGATATCGATAAGAATTCATTTACAGAAATTTTGGGCGCCGGCAATCCGATAATCGACGCCGTTAAATTAAGATTTAGTGATGGGAAATTGTTTTTTATTAATCGTTATGATAATAAACTGTATCAATTAGACTTATAACATGAAACGTCTTTGGCAAAAATTTATTTTATACGCGAAGTTGCCGGAAATGCGGCTTTTTTGGTTTTTTCTGCCGTTTTTAGTTGTTCTTTTGACGATTAATATTTTTTATTTGCCTCTTGTTTGGATTTTTCTTAGTTTGGCGATTTTTATGGTTTTAGGAGCGATTATTTTGGTTAATAATTTACGCTTGGCGCGTTCTAATTTAGAAATAAAAATTGAGCGGAATGAATTAAAAAGTATTATTTTTAATCTTTACGATGGCGTTATCGCCTACGATCCGGATTTTAAAATTTTGATTTTTAACAAAGCGGCCGAAGAAATTTTCAATATTTCCGCCCAAGAAATTATCGGTCAGCGTCTCAGTCCGGAAAAAGCGAGAGAGCCTCGTTTTAAATTACTGAGCCAGATAGTTTTTCCTTCGTTGGCACCGCTGGTTGTAAGAAAATCCGAGCCCGGAGTTTATCCCCAAATAATAGATTTGTCGTTTGACGAACCGAAAATCGAACTAAGAGTTTCAACAGACAAGATTATTGACCCTAACGGCAGACTTTTGGGTTTCGTCAAATTGGTTCACGATCGGACAAGAGAGCTCGAGCTTTTGAGTTCGAAAACCGAATTTATTGCCGTTGCGTCGCACCAATTGCGGACGCCGTTAACCGGCCTTCGTTGGGCCATTGAATCGTTGGCCAACCAGGCATTGCCGAAAGAACAAAAAGAATTAGTTGATACGGCTTTGGCGGCGGCAAACAATCTCTCAAAAACGGTTAACGATTTATTGGATGTTTCCAAAATAGAAGAAGGAAAATTCGGTTATCAATTTGAAAGCGTCAATATAATCGATTTTATAGAAGAAGCCATTGCCGGCGTTCAAGATTTAGCAAAAAAATTCGGCGTTAAGTTTTATTTTCAAAAACCCGAAGAGCCCTCGATTATCGTTTCTATCGATGCTCAAAAATTATCGATGGTTTTGCTTAATTTATTCGACAACGCCATTAAATATAACGTCAGTAATGGTCAGGTAATAGTCGGGATTGAAAGAGTAAAAGATCAGCCTTATATTCAAATCAGTATTAAAGACACGGGCGTGGGTATTCCCAAAGAAGCGATGGATAAATTATTCACAAAATTTTTCCGAGCCGACAATGTGGTGAAGTTTGTTCCGGAAGGTTCTGGTTTAGGACTTTATATCGCCAAGAATATCATCAAGCGTCACGGCGGCGAAATTTGGGCGGAATCCGAAATCAACCGCGGCTCGACTTTTTATTTCACTTTGCCGATCGACCCGAAATTGATACCGGCCAGAGAGATTGTGTATGGAGAAGAGTAAAAACTTCACGAATATACGAATCAAGCGCGAATATACAAATCAAACACTAATATACTAATCCGCGAATTCATATACTCGTGCTATATTTGTATAATTAGTGGAGTATTAACGAAGTTTTCTATGCCTGAGCTTCCTGAGGTTCAAACAATCGTTGATGATTTAAATAAAAAAATCATCGGACGCCGGATTACCGACGTTTGGTTTGATACGCCGAAAATTATAAAGAAACCGAAGCCGGCGGAGTTGGAAAAACAAATTAAAGGTTTAAAAATAGTTGATGTTCGGCGAAAAGGGAAAAACATACTTGTTTATTTAACAAATAACAAACAACCAACAACCAACGACTTTTTATTATTAATCCATCAGAAACTCACAGGTCATCTTTTATACGGGAAGTGGCAAATTAAGAAGGTATCAGGTATCAAGTATCAAGTGTCAAGTTTAATCAGTGGATCATTGGAAGAAAAAGTTAATAATTACATTCATTTAATTTTTTATTTGGACAATGATTGGCAGTTGGCGCTTTCGGATTTAAGAAAATTCGCTAAAGTTTTGTTTGGGCCAAAAGAAGAGATTGAAAATTTGCCGGATTTGAAAAAAATCGGGCCGGAGCCGCTCGCTCGAAATTTCGATATATCGGCATTTCAAAATCTTATTAAAAGAGAAAGGCGTAAGATAAAGCAGGTTTTGATGGACCAAGAAGTGATTGCCGGCATCGGCAACATTTATTCCGATGAAATTTTATGGCAGGCGAAAATCCATCCATTCATGCCAACTTATAAACTTAAAACTTATCAACTTAAAAACTTGTACAAGGCAATGAGGCAGATTTTACAAAAAGCGATTAAACTGCGCGGCACCTCAATCAGCGATTTCAGGGATACCGGCGGCAAACCGGGCGCTTACACCGAAATAAGAAAAGTTTATCAAAGAGAGGGCGAGCCGTGTAATCGTTGCGGAACGCCTATTAAAAGAGTTAAAATAGGAGGAAGGTCCGCTCATTATTGTCCTAAATGCCAGAGTAATTGCGAATAATGCGAATATATAATATCAAATAATGCGAATGAATTATTAGCATTATTTGCCCAAAATTCGCGTTATTATCGAAAACTATATGAAGAAATACATTTTCGTCGTCGGCGGCGTTATGTCGGGGGTTGGCAAAGGCGTGGCGGCGGCTTCAATAGCCAAGATTTTACAATCCCGCGGTTTTGAAACAACGGCCATTAAAATTGACCCCTACGTTAACGTCGACGCCGGCACCATGAATCCAACCGAACACGGTGAGGTTTTTGTTTTAGACGATGGAATGGAATGCGATCAGGATATGGGGAATTATGAACGATTTTTAGACCGCGATTTAACGAAAGACAATTATATGACAACCGGCAGTATCTATCAATCGGTGATTAACAGAGAAAGAAATTTGGGCTATGGCGGAAAATGCGTTGAAGTAGTACCTCATATTCCTTTGGAAGTTATTTCTCGTATAGAAAAAGCGGCGGAAAAAAATAAAGCGGATATTACGGTTGTAGAAATCGGCGGCACAGTCGGAGAGTACCAGAATATTTTATTTCTGGAAGCCGTCAGAATGCTGAAAATAAAAAAACCCGATGATGTTCTTTTGATTCTCGTCAGTTATCTGCCGATTCAAAACGAACAGAGCGAACTTAAAACTAAGCCGACTCAATACGCGGTTCGGACTTTAAATTCCGCCGGACTTCAGCCGGATATTATTTTGGCAAGAGCCGGCGTTTCTTTGGATAAAAAACGCAAGGAAAAAATCGCTTTCAACTGCAATATGGCCGATGAAGAAGTAATTTCGGCGCCGGATGTCAAAAGTATTTACGAGGTGCCGGTTAATTTCGAACGCGATAATCTTGGCAATTTGATTTTAAGAAAATTAAAAATAAAAACGCGGAAACAGGATTTAAAGAATTGGAGGAAACTGGCGAAAATCGTTAAAGAGAGTAAAAAACCGGTGAGAATCGGCATTATTGGGAAATATTTCGGCAGCGGTGAATTTATTTTGGCTGATTCTTATATTTCGGTGATTGAAGCGATAAAGCATGCGGCTTATTATTTCAACCGTCAGCCTGTTATTCAATGGCTCAACGCCGAAGAATTTGAGCATCCGAGTAGTGCGTCTTCGTCTCGCTTTAGCGGAACTTCGACAATCCGAAAGCGCTTATCCGAATTAACTAAAAATCTTAAAAAACTGAAGGAATTTGACGGTATTATCGTGCCCGGAGGATTCGGTAGTCGGGGAGTTGAAGGGAAAATCAATGCCATTCGTTATTTGCGCGACAATAAAATTCCTTTTCTGGGATTATGTTACGGAATGCAGTTGGCAACCATTGAATTCGCCAGAAATGTCGCCGGCTTCAAAAAAGCCAATACCACCGAAATCGCTCAGGAAACTCCTTATCCGGTAATCGATATTTTACCGGAACAAAAACAGAAACTGGCGAAAAAAGATTACGGCGGCAGTATGCGTTTAGGCGCCTATCCGGCGGTCCTTAAAAAAGGAACGATTGCTTACGCGGCTTATAAAACTCATCTTGTTTCTGAGCGTCACCGTCATCGCTATGAAGTTAATCCAGAATACATCGAGCGTCTGGAAAAAAAAGGATTGGTTTTTTCCGGTTTTTCTTCCGACCGCCGCTTGATGGAAATTTTGGAATTGCCAAAAAAAAAGCATCCGTTTTTTGTCGCTACTCAGTTTCATCCGGAATTTAAATCGAGGCCTTTAAAACCGCATCCGTTGTTTAGAGAATTCGTTAGAATAGCCACTAGTCACTAGCGATTAGGGTATAGGTAAATAAAATTTACCCTGTTGGCTAAACCCTAGTGGCTAATTACTAAATTATGATTATTTATCTTTACGGTCCGGATTCTTATCGCCGGCAAAAAAAAATAAATAAAATTGTTGAAGAGTATCGCAAGAAATATTCCGGTCTTTCTTGCGATTTTTTTGATTTTGATCCTTCGATAGGCTCAGGGCAGGCTCCTTCGACAAGCTCAGGACAGGAAGAATTTAATAGATTAAACGAATTTTCCGGCCAGGGATTGCTTTTTGACGTTAAAAAAATGGCGGTTTTAAAAAATGTTTTTGAGATAGACGTCAAATTAATGAAAGAATTTTTTAAGAAACATTTAACATCGGAAGATTTTACAATTTTGATTTCCGAGAACGTTAGCCCACCTAAAGAATTTGATTTTTTAATTAAAAAAGCGTTTTTAGCCGAAAAGTTTGAAAATCTGGAAGGAGAAAGGTGGCGGTTTTATATTCAAAAAGAAAGCCGCGAAAGAAAAATCAATCTTACTTCAAAAGCGGTTGATTTTTTGGCCGATGTTTATGCCGGAGACAGTTGGGGATTGATTGCCGAGTTGGAAAAAATAAGTCTTTTTGCCGGCGATTCAGCCGTTGATGTCGTCGATTTGAAAAAAATCGGCGATTACGGCTACGAGTCGCCGGACATTTTCGGGTATATCAATGCCGTTATCAGAGGCGATTTACCGCGAAGAATTATTGCTTTGGAAAAATTATTTGTTAATCAAGAAGAGCCGGTTAAAATTTTCAACATTTTCGCCAGTTTAAATCGTCTTCCGAAAGATTTAATTCGCAAATTGGCAGATTATGATATAATGGTGAAATCGGGAAAATTAGATTATGAAGAAGCTTTACTCGATCTGGCGCTCGCCTAAAAATAATAAATTTAATAAAGTTTTAATATTTAACACAGTTTTAATACAGTAACATTTTTAATACAGCAATATTTGACTTCTGTGTTGTATTGCCACCGATATTGTTAAAACTATCGATGTTTGATAGAACGCTCTCGCGCATTTGTTCGGTTGTTTTAAAGCGAAAAGAGAATTAAAATG
>JAJZBA010000040.1 GCA_021799155.1 bacterium
GCAATTTTATTTTTTCTTTATTAGAAAGATTTGACCGGCGTTTGGCTTTTAAAATTACCTTAAAATATCTTTTTGAACCTCTTTATCAGGATAGGAGTTTTATCGGCTATACTTTGGGTTTTATTTTTCGAAGCGGCCGGCTGATTGCGGGCGGCATTTTTTATTTTATTTTGCTGGCGTTTGCGGCGGCGGTTTATTTAGTTTGGCTGGTTGTTCCGGTTTTTATAATTTATAAAATTATAACGACGGTATAATTATGACCGACACTACGATTTTTAATATTTATTTTGACGAGCCGCGGTTAAAAATGAGAACGGCCGAGCGGCTGATTTTAAGGCTGATTATTTATTCCGGCTACACGATTCTTTCCGCGGCCGCCTTCACCTTTTTGCTTTCCGATGTCGGTTGGCTTTTCTGGTCAGGAGTTTTAATGGCGGTTTTTTTAGGGAATAGACTGTTGCATTTAGGACAGGCTGAGCGTTCATTAACTAGTTTAAATAATTCAAAAAAGCGCTTAAACGGTCAAAGAATCAACGTTGCTCAATATCTTGCTCCTGATAGTCTATCAGTTATAGAGCGGGCAACCGATAAGGCTTTGATTGCGGGCAATAATTTTTTTCTTTATTTGACGAAATTCTTGTTGGAAAATCGCGATGTTCGCGAGATGATTGAAAGGCTGGACGTTTCTTTTCAAGAATTTAAACAAAAAATCGATGATTTTTTAAAAGAAAAATCTGAAAAAGAAAATTTTCCCGACCTTGAAACTTTTCTTAAAAAAGCTTTTGAAATCAGTTTATTAAACGGCGAGCGATTTATTGAGCCGCGCGATATTTTTATCGCTTTGGGTTTTGCGACTAATAATGAGCTTGCCAGAGTTTTTAACCTTTTTTCAATTTCAGCGAGCGATTTGGAAGACGCTTTAGTTTTCGGCCGTTTCCGGAAGAAACTTAAATGGTCTTTACATCTACCGTCCGGCTTAGGAGGATTTGCCCACCGGCCTTATAAAATCAGGCATCGGATTATGAATCGCGCCTGGACCGCCAAGCCGACGCCGCTCTTGGACAAATACGCCGTTGATTTTACGGATTTGGCGAGAGAACAAAAAGTTGGGTTTTTAATCGGCCACCGCGAAGAATACGACCGAATGGTTGATATTTTGTCGCGGCCGAGCAAGCCCAACGCGCTTTTAGTCGGCGAGCCGGGTAGCGGCAAAGAAACTTTGGTTTTCCATCTAGCTTATGAAATTATTAAAGACAAAACGCCAGCCCCGCTTTTCGATAAAAGATTGGTCTCTCTTTCAATTGGCAATCTTGTTTCCGGAGCGGCGCCTGAAGAAATAACAAAACGTCTTAATAAAATAGTTGAAGAAATCGCGTCCGCCGGAAACATTATTTTGTATATTCCCGACATTCATAATTTAACTAAAACTTCCGGCGAAAACCATTTAAGCGCCGCCGACGTTTTGATGCCGATTATAACAAACGACTTTTTTCCGGTAATCGGCGCCACTTATCCGAGGGAGTTTAAGGCGTTGATAGAGGCTCAAAGCGATTTTTCCAATGCTTTTGAAATCATCAGAGTCAATGAAATCAGCGAGGAGGAAGCGATAAGGCTTTTGACTTACGACAGTCTTATTTTAGAGCGCCAATATAAAATTATTATCAGTTTGAACGCGATAAAGCAGGCGGTCGTTTTGGCTCATAAGTATTTCAGACAAAAACTTTTGCCTTCCAGCGCCGAAGAACTTTTAAAAGAAGCCTTGGCCGACGCCAGCCAGAAAGGCGACAAGATTTTACAGGCAGAAGACATTATCAATATCGTTGAAAGAAAAACCGATATTCCAATTCACAAAACTTCTAAAGAAGAAGCGGAAAAATTACTAAACCTTGAAAATATAATTCATCAAAGATTAATTGACCAAGAAGAAGCGGTTAAGGCCGTCAGCCGAGCATTAAGAGAATATCGAAGCGGTCTCTCGCGGAAAGGCGGGCCGATTGCGGTTTTTCTTTTCGTCGGTCCGACCGGCGTGGGCAAAACCGAATTGTCAAAAATTTTGGCGAAAATCCAATTTGGTTCGGAAAGTTTAATGCTCCGTTTTGATATGTCGGAATATCAAGACAAACAAAGCATTTTTCGGTTTATCGGTTCTCCCGACGGAAAGCTTGCCGGCAGTTTAACCGAGGCCGTGATTCAAAAACCTTACTCTTTGATTCTTTTGGATGAATTTGAAAAAGCTCACCCCGACATTTTAAATTTGTTTTTACAGGTTTTTGACGACGGTCGTTTGACGGATAATTTGGGCCGGGTGGTTGATTTTACCAACACCATAATAATCGCCACTTCTAACGCTCATTCGGATTTTATTAAAACCCACATTGAAGCTCACACGCCGTTTGAAATGATTACGGAGGAATTAAAGAAAAAATTAACGGATTATTTCAGACCGGAACTTTTAAACCGTTTTTCAAATATCGTAATGTTTAAGCCTCTTTCTTTATCAGACATTGAAGCCATTGCCGAGCTTCAGCTCGCTGATTTAAGCCGAACTCTTGAAGAAGCGAACGGCATTAGTTTGATTTTTGAAGAACCGGCAATCAAAAAAATCGCCGAATGGGGCTACGACCCGGCTTTCGGCGCCCGCCCCTTGCGCGGCGTGGTTTCGGAAAAACTCCGCTCTCCATTGGCGGAAAAAATTTTAAGAGAAGAAATTATAAAAGGCGATAAAGTCGCAATTGTATTAGAACAGGAAGAAATAAAACTTAAAACATTTAAATAATAATTAGTGTTTAGTCAACTAAACAGAGTTAAGATAATTTATTCTTATATTTTCACTGTTTATGTTTAATTATGTTTAATCAAGACCTTGCCAAAATTTTTTACGAAATCGCCGATTATTTAGAAATGGAAGGAGTGGCATTTAAGCCTTACGCTTATCAAAAAGCGGCAATCAGCATCGAAACGCTTAAAGAAGACGTTAAAAATATTTATAAAAAAGGCGGCTTGAAAGCCTTAAAAGAAATTCCCGGCGTCGGCGAAAGCATTGCTTTAAAAATCGAAGAATACATAAAAACCGGAAAAATTAAAGATTATGAAGACATGAAAAAGAAAATGCCGGTTGATTTGAAAGAATTAATAAGGATTGAAGGAATGGGGCCGAAAAAAGCGAAAATTCTTTATGAAAAATTAGGAATTAGAACCGTCAAAGATTTGGAGGCCGCGGCGAAAGACCATAAAATCGCGCCGCTTTTTGGTTTTGGCGAAAAAACCGAAAAAAATATTTTAGAAGGTATCGAATTTTTAAAAAGAAGCAAGGGCAGATTTTTATTGGGAGAAATTTTACCTAAAGCTAGAGAAGTCGAAGAGGCGCTGAAAAATTTAAAAGAAGTCGAAAAAGTAGAGGCCTGCGGTTCGGTCCGTCGGAGAAAAGAGACTATCGGCGACGTCGATTTTTTGGTGATTTCCGACAAACCTCAAAAAGTGATGGACTTTTTCGTTTCTTTGCCTGGCGTGGTAAAAATCTGGGGCAAGGGGACGACAAAATCTTCAGTTAGATTAAAAGAGGGTTTTGATATGGATATTCGAGTGGTGCCGAAAAAAAGTTATGGCGCCGCGCTTCAATATTTTACCGGCTCTAAAGAACATAATATTGTTTTGCGAAAAATCGCTATTGAACAAGGATTAAAACTTTCAGAATACGGTTTATTTTACGGCATCAAGATGGTTGCCGGAGACACAGAAGAGGGAATTTATAAAACTTTAGGAATGCAGTGGATTCCGCCGGAAATGCGGGAAAATGAGGGCGAAATTGAGATGGCGCAAAAAGGAAAATTACCAAAGATAATTAATTATAGCGACATTAAAGGCGACCTTCATTATCATTCTAATTGGGACGGCGGCGCCGAATCTCTCGAAGAAATGGCTGGGGCGGCGATGGCGATGGGGTATGAATACATTGGCGTCGCCGATCATACCAAATTTTTAAGAATTGAACATGGTTTAGACGAAAAACAATTAGAAAAAAGGAATAAGAACATAGACGATTTAAATTTAAAATTCAAAATTCAAAATTTAAAATTTAGGGTACTTAAGGGCTGTGAAGCGAATATTATGGCTGATGGTTCGATTGATATAAAAGACGAGGCGCTTGCGAAACTTGATTTTGTCATCGCCGGTGTTCATTCGCAGATGAAAATGCCGAAAGAAAAAATGACCGAGAGAATAATTAAAGCAATGAAAAATCCGCACGTTGACATTATTTCTCATCCCACCGGCCGGATTTTAAAGCGTCGTGACGAATACGAAGTTGATTTTGATAAAATCTTAAAATACGCCAAAGAAACAAGAACGATTTTAGAAATTAATGCCTTTCCTGATAGGCTAGATTTAAGCGCTCAAAATATTAAACGAGCTAAAGAAGCAGGCGTAAAAATGATTATTAATACTGATGCTCATCAAAAAGATCATTTGCGTTTTATAGAATATGGTATTGCTCAAGCCCGTCGCGGTTGGGCGGAGAAAAAGGATATTATAAATTGTTGGTCTGCCGATAAAATGCTAAGTATGTTAAAATAAATTATGCTCAGTATGAGAATTTCAAACCGTCCCGCTTTCAGCGGGATAAAATAAACTGGGCAATATAAAAATATTTTGAGATAATAGAAATCAGAATTTCAAATGAAGCCTTGATTATTTTCATTTGAAGTTCCTCTACTGAGTATGCGAGAAATTTCAGCCGGGATAATTATTTACAGAAAAACGATTGAGGGAAATAAATTTTTAATTCTTTATCACGGTCGCGGCTATTGGAATTTTCCGAAAGGGAAAATTGAAAGCGAAGAAAAAAGTTTCCAGGCGGCGGTTAGAGAAACCAAAGAAGAAACCGGTCTAGGCCGAGCAGATTTAAAATTCGTTAATAATTTCAAGGCGTATGAAAAGTTTTCTTTTTGGCGGAGAATAGGTGAAAAAAACGCGCGGGTTTTAAAAATCGTGATTTTTTATCTGGCGGAAACAAATAATCCGGCAGTTAAAATCTCCAAAGAACATGATGGTTTTGGCTGGTTTACTTACCGAGAAGCAATGAAAATTTTGAGCAAGCACAAAGATAGCCAGAGAGTTTTAACGCAAGCCAGCAACTTTCTTCGCGGACAAAAGTAGAACTTGATTTTTTAGAGGCGTTTTTGTCTAATATAATTAGAACAAAAAAATTTAAAAAGGAGGTTAAGTAAGATGAATGATGAAGAAAAAAGAAGCAAAGAAATAGTTGAGGGATGGGAAAAAGCAATGGCTAATTATTTGCCGGGTGAAATGAGCCCCGAAGATAAGGCCGCTTTTACGATGATGATAGCAGCCGAAGAAGCGTCAAAAGAAAGACTGAAAAACTTTGTTTTGCGATAAGGAGGATTTTATGAAGAAAGGAGATTTTATAATTTTAAAATCACTCCGCTTTCATA
>JAJZBA010000041.1 GCA_021799155.1 bacterium
TCCGATCTTGTTCCGTCCTTACGAATTAAAGTAATTTTTTGTCCATCCGGCAATTCAACAATAATTGCGCCGTCTTCGCTCTTTTTAAAAATTCCCTTTTTAAGACCGTCTTCAACTATTTTCTTCCCTAATTTGTAAGTTTCGCTTTCATAATCAAAAACATCAAATTTCAATCCTAATTCTTTATAAGTCTCCTCAAATCCTTGATAAACCCAATTATTCATTGTTTTCCAAAGCTCGATTGTTTCCGGATCGCCCATTTCCCATTTTTTAAGAAGTTCCCGCGCCTCTTCTTCTAATTGCGGATTCTTGCTTGCTTCTTGATGGTAGCGAACGTACCACTTGCCGACAAAATGATCGCCTTTGATTCCCACTGATTCCGGCGTTTCGCCGTTCGCCCATTTCTTCCAAGCAAGCATCGATTGGCAAATATGAATGCCGCGGTCATTAATCAAATTCGCTTTGATTACTTTGTAGCCGACGCTTTCGAGTAAATTAACAATCGCCATTCCTAAAACGCCGTTTCTAACATGACCCAAATGAAGCGGCTTATTGGTGTTAGGAGAAAGATATTCCACTATTACCAATTTCTCCTCGCCGATTTTTGAATTACCAAAATCTTCTTTTTGAGAAAAAATTTCGCTTAAAATTTCTTTAAGCAAAAATCGTCCATCAAATTTAAAGTTTAAATACGGCCCAACGGCTTGAGCCGCTTCGATTGGTTCGGCTAAGGAAATATTTGCCGCTATTTTTTTGGCAATATTTTCCGGCGATTCTTTTAATTCTTTAGCCAGAGGAAAACACTCAAAACTAAAATCGCCCAAAAAGACATCGGGCGGATAAATTAAATCAAGGCCGTTAATTTTCTTGTTAAAAATCTTAAAAACCGCCTCCTTTATCCTCTCTAAAATAAAATTTTTAATATCTTCAACGGACATTATCTGATTTCCGCTTTGAATTTGGTTTTCAAAATTTTAATAATTTCTTCCATTTTATCATTCACTTCCTTATCGGTCAGAGTACGATCTTCCGCTTGGAAAACAATTCGGAAAGTCAAACTTCGCATTATTCGCGTGCGCCTATTCGCTAAAACTTTCACATATTCGTATTCGTCAAGTAAATCAACATCGTCGATATATTCCAAATCGCTTTCCTGAATTAACCGCATTATTTCGCCGACTCGAACCGTCGGATCAACCAAAATAGAAATGTCGCGCATTATTGAAGGATATTTCGGTAAAGGCCGATATTCGCGCTCTTCGATTGCCAATTTCAAAAGCGCTTCCAAGTCAATTTCCGCCAAAGCGCCTTCTTTATTGCCTATTAACTCCTGATTAAGCCTACCGAGATAACCGATAATTTCCCCGCCGGATTTAATGTCTAAAACTTCGCCGGATATGAGATAATCGCGGCTCAAATCCGATCCCGGCATTAAATATTCAACCAGACCGATTTTTTTAAACAATCTTTCAATAATGCCTTTGAGCTCAAAAAACATTTCGCCTTTCTTATTTTTTGAGGCCAGAATAATTCCAAGTTTCAAACTCTCTAAAACATCTTGACACTTGACACCTGACACCTGACACCTAAACACTTTGCCGATTTCAAAAATCTCAACTTCATTAAAAAACCGAAAATTACTCGATGCGTTTTTAATAAGATGCTGCGCCAAAGACGAACGCAAATATTTAAATTGACTACTTATCGGATTTTCCAACTCAATCACCTCGTCATCCGCTTTATCGATAAAAGAATAATTATAAACCTCGCTTAAACCCAAACCGAAAAGAATTTTTTTGATTTTATCTTTTAAAACAATTAAATCTTCAAATCCGGAAGGTATCAAACGGACATGAGGAGATTGAGGGTTTATCCGGCCATATCCGTAAAGCCGCGCTATTTCTTCGGATAAATCTTCAAAGGTTTCGATGTCGTCGCGAAGAAATGGCGGTTCCGCCAGTAAGTGAGCGATTGGATAATTGGGCAATTGATTAATTTTAAATCCCAATAATTCAAGATATTTTCGACAGGTTTTGATATCTAAATTTAAACCTACGAACTTATTGAATCTTTCTAAATCAAGTTTGATAACTTTTTCGCGCGACTTGGTAAAATTAATATCAACGCTCTCTCCGGCTTTGGCGCCAATAATTTCTTTTAATAATTTCCCTGCTTCGTTTAATCCCAACGGAACCAACTCCGGATTTAAATTATGAGAAAACCTCAAAGAAGCATCTGTTGAAAGTTTAAGGAATTTTGAAGTTTTATAAATATTGACGGCGTTAAAATTGGCGGCTTCGACGATAATTTTTTTTGTGTTTTTATCTACTTCGGCAAATTTTCCGCCCTTGATACCGGCGATTGCTAAAGGATTTTTCTCATCGGCAATCACCAAAACATTTTCATTTAATTCAAAAGTTTGATTATCTAAAGTGGTGATTTTCTCGCTTTTTTCCGCCCGCCGGATTACAATTGACTTACGATCTACAACTGATGACTTACGACTATTGTTGGTTGTTGGTTGTTGGTCGTTAGTCAGTTTATCGTAGTCAAAAGCATGAAGAGGCTGGCCTGTTAGAAGCATTGCATAATTCATTATATCTACCACGTTGTTTATCGGCCGCAAACCGCAGTCAATCAAAATTTTTTGAAGCCATTTTGGCGAGGAGACGATTTTTATGTTTTCAAAATACTGCGCGGCGTAACGAGAACAAAGATCCTTATTTTTAATATTTACGACAATTTTTGAATTTTGAATTTCAGATTTTGAATTTGTTTGAAATTTGGGATTTGAAATTTGGAATTTTATTTTTAAAATCGCGGCTATTTCTCGCGCAATTCCCATATGTGAAGCCGCATCAGAAAATCTATTCGGCGGAACGGAAACTTCAAAAACATCGCCGCCGACGTCTTCGGCTTCAAAAGAATGAAGATTTAATTTTTCGATTAATTCCTTTTTATTTTTAACGGCCGGAACCAATTTTTTAACAAGAGAATACGAAAACTTCATAATAACTTATTCTGCCGCAAAAAAGACAAAAAGGCAAACGTTAAAATCCCGAAAAAGACGTTCAAAAAAAGCTCTTTGGTGAAAAGAAAAGAAACGATTAATTTCGGCGAAAGAAAAAGATAAAAAAGCAATGTTCCGGCAACAATTAAAAAAAGAAAATTTAAAAAATTACGCCAAGGAAGATAATTTTTAATAATGAGCGCTCCAACGACTATTAAAGAAAAAATCAAGATTTCCGTTCCGACAACCGGAGAAAATTTCAAAATCAAAACCGCCAGCGCCGCCAATAAAAAACCTTCCCAAATACCGACAATAAAAAAGAAAGTGGCGACGACGACGATTAACGCCAAATTTGGCTTAACGCCAAAAACGGAAAAACCGAAAAAGGTTTGAATAAAAATCAGTAAAGAAACTAAAATAATTAATAAAAATAATTTCATATCTAATATATTAATACCTCCCTTAATTCGTTTGCGTTAAACGGCATTTTCAATCTCGCTTCTTTAAAAACGCCGGCGCTGGTTTCTTTGATCTCCGAAATTTCTCCGATTTTCAAACCGTAAGGAAATTCCTGACTTGCCGAATAAACGACGTCGCCAACCTGAAGCGGTTTTTCTTTATCTATTAAATCTACTTTCGGCTCGGTGCCGCCCTGAAAAAGAGCGTTGATTTCATCTTTGCCTATTCTTACCGGTAATTGCCAGTTGGGGTCAAAAATCGTTCTGACAACACTGTGATTTTCAAAAACTTCAACAACTTGACCGACTAAAATGTTTTCCTTCAAAATTACGACTGCCGATTTTTTAATCCCCTGCTTTTGACCTGCGTTAATTGTAATTTGATTTTTTGTATTAAAAGGATAAGTTGAAAAAACTTTAGCGGAAAAGAGTTTATTGTTATCATCTTGATACTTGACACCTGACATTTGATACATTTGAAACTGCGCGCGAAGTTCTTCATTTTCCTGTTTTAAACGCAGATTTTCATCAAAAGCCCGCTTTTTTTTGACAAAAAAAGTGGTGAAATAAGTAATGCTTATCAAAAAAATAATCAGAATAATAAAAAAATAACGCTTCATTGCTTAAGTTTATTTCTTTTCTTTCAAAACTTCAATTACCTTATTTATATAACAAGCATATCGCTCTAACGTATTAGAACGGTATACTTGAATATACTGGTATAATACACTATACCGTCGTTCTAACAATCCGGAAAATCTTTTTTAAATTAAAATTTTAACTTAAAACTCTTTCTATGAATCGGAGACTGGCCGTATTTTTTAATCGCTTTCAGATGTTCTTTTGTTCCATAGCCTTTGTGTTTATCAAAACCGTATTGCGGATATTTTTTATGAAGCCGGATCATCATCCTGTCGCGGCTGACTTTGGCAACTATAGAAGCCAAGGTAATTGCCGGAATTTTCTCGTCGCCCTTGATGACGGTTTTAGGGTTTAGGGTATAGCTACTAGCCACTAGAGTTTTTTGATTAAGATACAAGCCTCCGTCTAAAAATATTTTTGCCCTAGTGGCTAAACCCCAGTGGCTATTGGCTAATTTTTGAAGCGCGCGGGTAGCGGCTAAATTGGCGGCATTGGAAATATTAATTTTATCGATTATTTTCGGAGAAATGCTGGCGACGGAATAAAAAATTTTTTGTTTTTTTATAAAATCAAACCATTCTTCTCTCTGTTTTGGAGAAAGCTTCTTTGAATCTTTTAGTGGAATTTTAAATTTTAAATTTTTAATTTTAAATTTAGCCGGCATTAAAACCGCTCCGACAGTTATAACGCCGGCAATCGCTCCCCTCCCGACTTCGTCAATACCGATAATATATTTTTGACTTAATTTTCTTTTAGACATAATTTAATTATAATACCACTACTAGATATGAAATTCGTCCACTTACATACACATTCTCATTATTCATTGCTCGACGGTCTTGCCAAAATTGACGACCTCATTGCTTATGCCAAAGAACTTGGAATGAAAGCTTTGGCTTTAACCGACCACGGCAATCTTTACGGCGCGGTAGAATTTTATAAAAAAGCTTTAAAAGAAAATATTAAACCGATTTTGGGCGTTGAAGCTTATATTGTCAAAGGTTCCCGCTTTGAAAAACAGTATCAAAAAAACAGCGGTAAAAATTATTTCCATTTAATTCTTCTCTGCGAAAATAATACCGGTTGGCAAAATCTTATTCAATTAATTACCAAAGCGCACCTGGAAGGATTTTATTATCGGCCAAGAATAGATAAAGAAATTTTAAAACAACACAGCGAAGGATTGATTGCGCTTTCCGCTTGTCCGGCCGGTGAAATTCCCCAACTTATTTTAAATAATCAGCTTGAAGAAGCGGAAAAAACCGTTAAAGAATATCAGGAAATTTTTGGGAAAAATAATTTTTTTCTGGAACTCGGTTATCATC
>JAJZBA010000042.1 GCA_021799155.1 bacterium
TTTCCGACGGCACTGCTTTAAATCCTTCCTATACTTTCGGCAATGACACTTCATTAGGCATCTTCAAAGTTTCCGGCACCAGCACCATCGGTTTTTCCACTCAAGGGCTTGAAAGAATGAGAATTGACGCTAATGGCAATGTTGGCATCGGGACGACGACGCCGGGGGCGCCTCTTGATATTGGAGGAAAATTGCAAATGGTCTATTGGTCGGGAGGGGCGAGAATTACCCAGCCGGATAATGTCCTTTATTTGAAATCGGACAGTTTAAGACTGGAAAACTCCAGCGGACAAATATTCGCAAGATTTGAAAATAACGGGGGTGGTTATTTTGGATTAGGCGGCAACGTCGGAATTGGGACGACGGGGCCGATAAATAAATTAGATGTTCGCAGCTCACCATCGGACAATATCATTTCCGCGGTTGAAACCACTACTAATAATGGAGTTTGGATTGGCCATAATGGCACAAGAGGAATAATAAGAACTACTTATGATACAGGAGGAGGTTTTACCCCCTTAACTTTGCAGACAAGCAATGTCGATCGTATTTATATCACAACAGACGGCAACGTCGGCATCGGGACAACGGGGCCGTCTGGAAAACTGCATATCTCCAATGTAACATATCCCCAATTAATAGTCGACGACAATACGAGCCGTACTTTCGCGCTTGGCGTCACTGTGTCTACTTTTAGATTGCGTGACGTGACTGGAGCGGCGGATAGAATAACAATTGATGCCGCCGGCAACGTCGGCATCGGGACAACGGGGCCAATGAGCAAACTTCATGTTTCTGGAGGATATATACAAATTCCATATACGTGCGATGTTCCTCTTGCTTCTGATTGTGACGATGTTTCTGAGGCTGGGAGAATGGTGTTGTATGGAGTTTGTTCAGGCACCGCAACAGCAAATACATTATATATTTGTAAGAAATATAATGTTGGTGGCGGTTGGGGCACAGTATCATTGCCATAAATATAAAATAATAAAATGGATGCAATTCCTTTTTAATAGACTCCATCGAAATTAAACTCTGATAATTTAATTAGTTTTACAGCGCTTGACTCTAATAATTAATTATTTATATAATAACTATGGCCATTGCTTATGGCCATAGTTAATTATGTTCAATATGGAAACTCAAGAATTACAATCTGCCGGTGCGGGCGGACAAGATTTAGCCGTTGCTTCCATCAGCGAAGCCGATTTAAAAATCGTCCAAGAAATGATGAAGGCCGGTTTGATGTACGGTCATAAAAAATCAAAAACCAACCCTAAATTCAAGCCGTATATTTTTACCACCAGAAACGGGGTGGAGATTATTGATTTGGCTCAAACTTTGCCGGCTTTAAATTCGGCGGCCGATTTTTTGAAGACGCTTATCAATAACAAGGGATTGATTTTAATGATTGCCAGTCAGCCGGCAGCAAGAGAAGCCGTAGGAAATTTGGCAAAAAAGTTCGGTTTCGCTTATATTAATGAGCGGTGGATCGGCGGATTGCTTACCAATTTTAAAGTTATTTCCAAAAGAATAGAGTATTTTCTTAAAGTTCGGGCAGGTTTAGAAAGCGGGAAGTTTGAAAAATATACCAAAAAAGAAAGACTAATAATTAGCCGAGACATTGAGCGGATGAAAAAGATGTTCGGCGGTTTGGAAAATTTGACGAAATTGCCCGACGCGATTTTGATGATAGATCCGTCGCTGAAAGGACATGCAACGGCTCTTCGCGAAGCGAAAAGAACCGGAGTGCCGGTAGTGGCCGTTGTTGACAGCGATGACGATCCGACGTTGGTAGATTATCCGATACCGGCGAACGACCATTCGAAAATGAGCATTGATTGGATAATAAACGTAATTGAGCAAAAATTAACGACCAACAATTAACGGACGTATGAAAGAACAAATTCAAAAACTTCGTGATATCACCGGAGCCGGCGTGATGGAATGTAAAAAAGCACTGGATGAAGCCGGCGGCGATTTTGATAAAGCGGTCGCCGTTATTCACGAAAGGGGATTGGTAAAAGCGGAAACTAAGAAAGAAAGAGCGACAGGTTCCGGAATTTTGGAATCTTACATTCATAACGAAAGGGTGGGAGTTTTACTAGAACTTCGTTGCGAAACCGATTTTGTAGCAAGGAATTCTTTGTTTAAAGAATTGGCGCATAATCTTTGCATGCATATTGCCGCCATGAATCCCGAAAATATTGATGTTTTATTGAAGCAAGCGTACGTTAAAGACGAATCGATGACGGTTGAAGAATTGATAAAGCAGACAATCGCCAAATCGGGAGAGAATATTAAAGTGGAAAGATTTTGCCGGTACGAAGTATAAAATTCGAAGCACTAAATCCGAAATCCGAAACAAATTCAAATAATTAAAAATTTAAAATTCAAAACACGATTTTTTAACATTTGAATTTAGAATTTAATTATTGTTTCGAATTTCGTGCTTCGGATTTCGAATTTATAAAATTATGTACAATTTTATTCTTCAAATCGCCTTAATGTTGAGTTTGGGGGCAATGGTTTATTTAATTGCCAGAAAAGCGCCTCAAATCGGTGACGATATCATCGGTCAGCCAAAGAGCAGATTTGATTATTTATTCGTTTCTTTGCGATTGGAAAAGATTGATCCGATTTTGCATAATTTTTTGGAAAAATTGCTGAGAAAGATGAAATTGTTTTTAATGAAGCTTGATAGTATTACGAATAATTATTTGGAAAAGATTAAGAAATATAAGATTAATGATAATGGCAAAAACGGAGAGAGTAAGCCGAGTTTGTTCGAGCAGGATGTTAATGGGGATAAAGGGGATAAAAATGAAAAATGATAAAATAATGAGCGCAGGTGGCGGAGTGGTCAATCGCACCTGACTGTAAATCAGGCGCCCTAGCGGCTACGGGGGTTCGAATCCCTCCCTGCGCACAAGTGAGCGAAGCGAACGCGGAGCAGGGGAGCGCGCAAAGAATTTTGCGCGCGATAGGGATTCGAAGACCGCAGCGTTGCGCGAGTTTCGCGAAGCGAAGGCGAGCGCCGCGAGGGGCGGCCTGCGAGAAATTTCCGTCAGGAAATTTACTTGTAGGCGAATCCCTCCCTGCGCACCGGCTGCCACCTTAGCTCAACCGGCAGAGCAGCACTTTTGTAAAGTGAAGGTTCCCGGTTCGATTCCGGGAGGTGGCTCAGAAGTTGTTGCCAACGTAGCTCAGCTGGTAGAGCAACTCCATGGTAAGGAGTAGGTCGCCGGTTCAATTCCGGCCGTTGGCTCAGCATTGGGCGTTTAGCTCAGTGGTAGAGCGTTTCGTTGACATCGAAAAGGTCGGAGGTTCGATCCCTCCAACGCCCACATATGCCCAGTATGAGAATTTCAAACTTCTGAATTTTTATAAATAAAAATTCAGAGAAAAAACTGGGCAATATAATGGAAATTTTGCGAATAATTAAAGTCAGGAATTACAAATGAAGCATTATAGTTAATCATTTGAAATTTCTCTACTGTGTATGGCAAAATCAAAATTCAGCGAAAATTTAATAAAATTAAAATGCTCCGTCTGCAAGCGAGCGAATTATTATACCCGCAAAAAGAAATCGCTTGAAAGAAAACTGGAATTGAAAAAATATTGCAAGTGGTGCCGGAAGCATACGATACACAAGGAGGCGAAGCGCTAACCGCGAAGGGTCTGTTGGTTAATTGGCAAACCACGGGTCTCCAAAACCCGGACTGCAGGTTCGAGCCCTGCCAGACCCGCGTTTTAATTTTTATAATTAAAAAAGCCCTGGTTTATCTCGCCAGGGCATTGCGTCTGAAGTCTAAAATAGTATTTTCTGGATAGCGCCGTAAATCTCCCACGGTCTTTCCGATTCAAGTATCGCAGGAAGATTAAGCTCTTTAGAACGAAATTCGGTAATTCTGAAAATATGCTTGCCGTTCTTTTTAGTAAAAGAAAACGGAATCTTTAGTAATTCCTTAATTCCTTCATACGCGACATTGTGTTCCTCATCAATATCAATTATTTTTTCTGCCATTGCTACCATTGCCTCCTTGGTTTAAATTAACCATTTCTATCTTGTGTCCTTTCCGCATCTTCTCTTCAGCTAGATCAATAGCTTCCTTAAAGGAAAGATTGTTTTTCTTTCCTTTATTTTTCTTACTTTTCCACTTTACCTGCCACATCAGCCGCGTTCCTCCTTTTTTGAATTTGTTGAATCGGTTTTTGAATTCGTTTTCCTATTTTCCCTTTGATTGTTTCTATTCGGCAATCGTTTTTTTGAACAAGAGCGTCTAGCGAAACCCTTGCCGATTTTCCGGTTCCTTCAAAATCTTTTAGCCAAATATACATTTTTCACCTCCTTTTTTAATGTGCTTTGATTTTCCTAACGGAAATGGTATTATTATAATAATCCAAATGAGTCCGTCAAGTCCAGAATACGAAAATTTAATTGATTCTTTAATAAGGGACGGCTATCTAAAAACGCCGGAAATTATTGAAGCTTTTAAGGCGATTGACCGGATTGATTTTGTGCCGGAAGAATATCAAGCCGAAGCCTATATTAACGCGCCTTTGCCGATTAATTTCGGACAGACTATTTCTCAGCCCCTGACCGTGGCTTTTATGCTTGAACTATTGGAGCCGAAAGCAGGAGAGAAAATTTTAGACGTCGGCGCCGGTTCCGGCTGGACAGCCGGCCTTTTGGCTCAATTAGTCGGAGAAGAAGGAAAAGTTATTGCAATAGAAAGAATCCCCGAATTAAAAGAAATGGCGGAGAAAAATGTTTCCAAGTATAATTTTATTGAAAAAGGAATTGTTCAAGTTATTTTAGCCGATGGTTCAAAAGGTTATAAAAAAGAAGCGCCTTATGATAGAATAATTGCGGGAGCGGCCGCAAAAGGCGATATACCGGTTTATTGGAAAAGACAGTTGAAAATCGGCGGCCGCATCGTGGCGCCGGTGGAAAACAGCGTTTTTGTTATTGATAAAATTGGTAAAAACAAATATATCCAAAAGGAATATTTCGGTTTCAGTTTTGTGCCGCTTATAACCAATAATTAATAATTAATAACTAATAACTAATAACTAATACGATTATGGATTTACAGGAATTAAAACAAATTATTATAAAAGAAATCGGCATTGCCACGTTGTCATCAGATGCACAAGATAAAATTTTGGAAAAACTCGGCGGCAATATCGTTAAAAGATTAAGTTTGGCGATTTTGAAAAATCTTCCGGAAGAAGCGAGGCCGGAATTTGAGAAAATAAGCGCGGCCGGCGATGAAATTAAATTGCGGGAATTTTTAAAAAATACAATTCCTAATTTTGAAGAATTAACGCAAAAAACGATAAAAGAAACTATTGACG
>JAJZBA010000043.1 GCA_021799155.1 bacterium
GCGTTGGCGAAATAAACGGAACGTTTTTCCGGATGGCTGGCTATTTCTCGCGTCATCAAAGGGCTCACACCCAAATCCGCGAAAATCGTGAAAAAACCGGCCAAGCTTAAAACATAAGAAAAAATTCCGTATTCCGCCGCGCCTAAAATCCGCGCCGCGTAAATGATAATCGCCGCCCTTATTAAACGACTGCCTACCTGTCCGACGCTTAACCAAAAAACATTTTTGACGATTGTCTGGCGTAGACTACGATTTTGAAAAAGTAAATTTTTTAGCCTATTTATCATTTTTATAGATTTATTATTTTTGTCTTTTAGATTTATTATTTTTATTTTTAGCGTCTTTCTTCTTAATTTTGACACTTCCATATAGGGAAGTGCCATTTTTTTAAATTAATTTTATCAATCTTTTAATTTAATATGATTTTAATTTTAATAATGAGAAGTAAATAAATACCTGATTGTTTTTATTAATATCAATAGATCCAGCACCAGCGAGCGATTTTTAATGTAATAAATATCGTATTTTAATTTTTCGCGAGCTTCTTCTAAGGAGGCGCTGGGTTTGTAATTAACTTGCGCCCAACCGGTCAGACCGGGTTTTATAATATGGCGGATTTCATAATAAGGAAGCTGGCGATAAAACTCAACCAACTCTTTTCTTTCTGCTCGCGGCCCGATAAAAGAAATATCGCCTTTTAAAATATTCCACAATTGCGGCAGTTCGTCCAAATGAGTAAAACGCAAAATTTTTCCGACGGCGGTGACACGTTTGTCATTTTTTTCCGTTGCCAAGGGGCCGTTAATATCGGTTTTCATTGTGCGGAATTTAAAAAGAATAAACGGCTTATCATTTTCGCCTATTCTTTCCTGTTTATAAATAATAGAACCCTTCGAAGTTAATTTAATCAGGATTGCATTCAAAATCATCAACGGGAAGAGGGCGATGGATAAAATTAAAGAAAACGAAAATTCAATTATTCTTTTGACAATGTCGTATAAACGGCGCCGGCCGGCGATTTTTTCAATAAACCATTCTTCGTCAAGTTCTTCCAGCGGTAATTTCTGAAAAATTATTTCGTAAAAATTTACCAAATCAATCAAAGAGATTTTTAAAGGAAGCAGTCGGTATATGATTTTTATGAATTCCGGATCTTTTTTGAATTGCGGCTGAATAACGATAGTGTTTATTCCTCGTTCGGCAATAATTCTTTCAATATTGTTGATATTTTTTTCAACACCGGCTGTTTCATAGCCGATTTGAGGGTTGTTTTTTAAATAATTAACAATTTCTTCAATAGTCGGCGAATCTCCAATGATTAACAATTTTTCTTTTAGTCCGCCGGAAATGAAAATCTTTGATAGAATGAAACGCCAGAGAAAATTTAAAACACCGAAAATTAAAGCGAAAAGCGCCAGATTGGTTTTTGGCGTTAGTTTAAAAACAGACGGAAAAAGATAAAAAAGAATAATTGAGATAACAACACCGATAACAATTGCTAAAACAAAATTCTGGACAGTTTTTAAATTGATTCTTAAAAACTTAATTTTATAAAGGTCGGTAAGATAAAAAACAAGAAGCCAGACGATAAAAATCAGTGAAAAAGATTTAAGGTGAGCGTTGAGTGGTTCTTTAAAGTTTTGGCCATAACGGGAAAACAATGTTAAAATCAGCGCCCCATAGAGGATGACAACGTCTCCTAAAAAAATAATAGCGGTTTTAATTTTTTTCATTGTCTATTTTTATTTCTTGAAAAACCTTTTCAAAAATTTTTAAATTATCTTTGGATATTTTTTTCAAAACAAATTCTCCCGCTTTCGCTCGTAAGGCTTTGGCGGGCAAGCCCGCCCTCATTCTTGACACTTGACACTTGATACTTGACACTTTTCCAATGCCGATTCTTAATCGCCAAAAATTTTTAGTGCCGAGACTGTCGATAATTGATTGAACGCCGTTATGTCCTGCCGAACCCCGACCGAAAGAAATCTTATATTTACCAAGTTCAATGTCCGAATCGTCGTGGACGATTAATAATTCTTCGGGTTTGATGCGATATTTTTTGAGCGTTTTTTTTACGAAATTGCCTGATTGATTCATAAAAACATCGCTTTTCAACACTTGATACTTGACACCTGATACCTGACACTTTTTAAAATAATCAGTAAATAAAATGCCGACATTATGGTATGTTTTTTCATATTCCTTGCCGGGATTGCCGAGGCCGATGATTAGTTTGACATTCATAATTTTTAATCATAATATATATTCGTACATTCGTAAATTCGTAATAAATTCGTTATTCGTTGATTTATGAAGGCTTTTCTTTATTCTCTTTGGGAAATTTTTGAAGTCGTGGCGGTGGCGGTGATAGTCGTTCTTTTTGTTCGAACTTTTTTGATTCAACCCTTTTTGGTAAGCGGCGCCTCGATGGAGCCGAATTTTTCAACTGGTGATTATCTTTTAATAGACGAAATTTCTTATCGTTTTCGAGAGCCTCAGCGCGGCGAGGTGGCGGTGTTCCATTATCCTGGTGACGAAAGTGTTTATTATATAAAAAGAATCATTGGTTTGCCGGGAGAGCGACTGGTTTTGAAGAACGGTTCAATTACGATTTTTAATAAAGAATACCCTGACGGTTTTCTGCTTAGAGAAAACTATTTGCCGCCGGAACTGAAAACCTCAGGAGATAAAGAAGTTATTCTTAAAGAGAATGAATATTTTGTTTTGGGCGACAATCGCAATTACAGTTACGATTCCCGCAGTTGGGGTAATCTTTCAAAAGCCGAAATTGTCGGTTTGGTTCGTTTGAGACTCTGGCCGTTTAATGAGGCGATAGCGATAGGGAAACCAAGTTATTAATTCAAAATCTCAAAAATCAAATCTCAAATCTACAAATCGAATATAAAATCTTTTAAATTTAAGATTTTAATTTTAAGATGTATCTTTGAGATTTTAGATTTTAGATTTGAGATTAAATTATGTCTGAATCTCCTAAGCGTTTAAAAAAGAAAAATCTTTCTAATAAAGAAAAAAAAGGAAAATTGCTTTTTCAAAGTCCTAAGGGAATGCGCGACATTTTGCCCGATGAACGGCCTTACTGGGATAAAATAGAAAAAGCCGGCCGGGAAACCGCCGATTTTTATAATTTTTTAAGAATCGACACGCCGCTTGTTGAATTTTCTGAAATTTTCGAAAGAGCAGTTGGCGGCGCTACCGATATTATTGAGAAGCAGATGTATTATATTAAAAGCCGAGGCAAAGACAGATTGGCTTTGCGGCCCGAAGGAACGGCCGGCATAGTCAGGGCTTATTTGGAGCATGGTTTATCCAAAACAGCCCAGCCTTTAAAGCTTTATTATTTCGGTCCGATGTTTCGTTACGAATCGCCGCAGTTCGGTCGCTACCGGCAGTTTTATCAGTTCGGTTTTGAAATTTTAGGGGACAAAGACGATCCGATCTATGACGCTCAGATTGTTTTAGCAGGTTTTCGCTTGCTCGAAGAATTAAAAATAAAAAATTTGAATATTGAAATAAATAGTCTTGGTTGCAAAAACTGCCGTTCCAATTACCGGAAAAAACTTCAAGATTATTATAAAAAAAATCAGAATAAAATTTGTCGCGATTGCAAAAGAAGATTATCGTTGAACCCTTTGCGTTTACTTGATTGTAAAAACGAAGATTGTCAACAGATAAAATCCAAAGCGCCGGTTATGCTCGATCATCTTTGTTCAAGCTGTAAAAATCATTTTCGCGGCGTTTTGGAATACTTGGATGAACTCGGCTTGCCTTACAGCCTGAATCCTTATTTAGTTAGGGGATTAGACTATTACAATCGGACGGTTTTTGAATTTTCGGCAGAAAATTACGGTATTTCTCTCGGCGGCGGCGGCCGCTATGACGATTTGGCCGTTATGCTTGGCGCGAAACATTCTTTGCCGGCTTGCGGCAGCAGCTTGGGAATCGAGCGGGTAATTGAAGTCATGAAAAATCAGGGAATTGCCGGACTAACGAAGGGAAGGGTTAAAGTTTTTTTAGCTCAAATCGGCCAGCCGGCAAAAAAAAGAGCGTTTCGCTTGATTGAAGAATTTGGGAAAGCCGGAATAAAAATTATGGAATCTTTTGGAAAAGAATCGCTTAAGTCGCAGTTGAAAATTGCCGATAAGGAAAACATAGGTATAGCTTTGATTTTGGGGCAAAAAGAAGTTTTTGAAGAAAACATTATTTTAAGAGATATGAAAAGCGGAGCGCAGGAAACCGTGCCGCTGAATAAAATTGTGGAAGCGGTGAAACGGAGGCTAAAATAGAATAACCTTACTAATGTACTAATAATTACTAATAATATTAATTAGTACAATTCGTAGAAATTAGTAAATTAGTAGGAAAGCGAAGCGATGTGTTTATTTTGCAAAATCATTAACAAAGAAATTCCGGCGGAGATAATTTACGAAGATGAAGAAGCGCTGGCGATTTTAGATATTCACCCGAAAGCGCCGGGTCACACAATGATTCTTCCAAAAATTCACGCAGAGAACATCTTAGATTTGGCCGATGAAAAAATTCAGGGAGTTTTCAGGGCGGTCAAGGAAGTCGTTGAATTACTGAATAAATCGTTGAAACCCGATGGCTTTACCATCGGCATCAATCATGGTAAAGTAAGCGGACAGACGATAGAGCATTTGCATATTCATGTTCTTCCGCGCTATCATAATGACGCCGGCGGCTCGATTCACAGCGTGGTCGACAATCCGCCGACAAAATCTCTTTCAGAGATTAAATCCCAAATTACAAATTCCAAATTACAAACAAATATCAATTATCAGAATTCCAATAATTAAAATCGTTTAGAATTTTGAATTTAAAATTTTGATATTATTTGGGATTTGGTATTTGGAGTTTGGAATTTTATTAAAATTATGGAATTAAAAAGAAGAGAAGGAGAATCAATGAGTGCTTTTTTGTACCGCTTTTCCAAAAAAATTCAGCGAAGCGGAGTTTTGCGCGAAGCAAAAAAGCGGAGGTATAAAGATCGGCCGGTTTCTCGGATAAAAAAACGCTCATCGGCTCTTCATCGGGAACAAAAAAAGAAAGAAATTGAGAAAACCAGAAAATTGGGAATAGTATAAATAGACCGATGCGAACCAATCCCGTTTACAGCGGGACGAACTCAACGA
>JAJZBA010000044.1 GCA_021799155.1 bacterium
TTCCGATCTAGACAAGGATAAATAATCCTACCAATATATTAATCATTACGAATATTACGAATTAGTAATATTATTAGTAGAAATTAGTAAATTAGTAGGAAGGTGGAATTATGAGACTTATTGGTATAAATATTCCCGACAACAAGCGTGTTGAAATCGCGTTGACTTATATTTATGGCATCGGTCCTTTTTTAGCGAATGAAATTTTAAAAACGACTAAAATCGATTTTAATAAGCGCGCCAAAGATTTGACTCCAGAAGAAATCAACCGCCTTAAAGAAGTAATTGAAAAAAAATACAAAATTGAAGGAGAACTGCGGCAATCAATCAAACAGAATATCAATCGATTAAAAGAAATTCAGTGTTATCGCGGCGTCAGGCATTTAAAAAGATTGCCGGTAAGAGGACAGAGAACCAAAACCAATTCTCGAACCGTTCGCGGCAACGTCAGAAAAACGGTCGGTAGCGGGAAGAGGAAAGTGGAGTTGAAATAATCCTACTAATGTATTAATTATTACAAATATTACGAATTAGTAATATTAGTAGAAAATCTAACTATGGGCAAGAAAAAAGTTATTCAAAAAACCGAACAGGAATTATTAAAGGAAAAAGAAAAGATGGAGGCGGCGATGACTAAGGCTGTTGCTAAAGCAGCTGCCAAAAAATTGGAAACCGGCAGAATTTATATTAATACCAGCTACAACAACACGATTTTGACGGCTGCCGATAGGCAGGGAAACGTTATCGCTTGGGCTTCGGCCGGCGCCTTGGGTTTTTCCGGTCCTAAAAAAGCCACACCATTCGCCGCTTCAAAAGTAGTTGCCACCATTTCTGAAAAATTAAAAAAAGTCGGGATCAGCAATCTTGAAGTCGTTGTCAAAGGCGTCGGCGCTGGAAGAGATTCTGCTATTCGTTCGCTGGCAAATCAGGGATTTAATATACTATCAATTAAAGATGTTACGCCGATTCCTCATAACGGCCCCCGCCCGCCGAAAGTGAGAAGAGTGTAATATTAAAAATTTCAAATTCCAAGCACCAAATTTCAAACAATATTAAATAATTAAAATTTCAAATTAAAAACATTTGGATTTCGATATTGGAATTTAGAATTTGTTTGTAATTTGGAATTTGTAATTTGGAATTTAAAAATTTGTGATTTTAGATACTACGCCGCTTGAACAAAAATTAGCAATAAAATTTAAAAACAAAAATTTTCTTAAGGAGGCTCTTACTCACCGTTCTTATCTTAACGAAAATCCTTCCTGGGGATTGCCTCATAACGAGCGTCTGGAATTTTTAGGCGATGCGGTTTTAGAATTAGCCGTAACCGAAAATTTATTTAAAAAATTTCCGGATTATCCGGAAGGACAATTAACGAGTTTGCGGGCGGCGCTGGTGAATTATCAGACAATGGCTAAAGTAGCCAAAAGCATCGAGCTGGAAAATTTTATTTTATTATCGAAAGGCGAAGCCAAAGATGCCGGTCGGGCAAGAGACGTAATTTTAGCCAATGCTATGGAAGCGGTTATCGGAGCGATTTATTTAGATGCCGGTTATTCCGAGGTGAGAAAAATAATTGAACGGTTTATCATTGAACCGAATTTAAATCAAATTATTGAATCCGAACTTTATAAAGATCCAAAAAGCCGGCTTCAAGAGATTGTTCAGGAGAAATTAAAATTGACGCCGACTTATCAATTACTCGAAGAATGGGGGCCGGACCATAAAAAGATATTCAAAATGGGAGTTTATTTTAACGGGAAATTAATCGCTCAAGGAGAAGGATATTCTAAACAAGAAGCGGAAGTGGAGGCGGCGAAGAAAGCGTTAAAGGACTTTGTTTAAAATTTGGCATGTTTTTAAAAAGTTTAGAACTTAACGGTTTTAAGTCTTTTGCTCAAAAAACGGTTTTGGAATTTCCGAAAGGAATCACGGCGATTGTTGGTCCAAACGGTTCGGGCAAAAGCAATATTATTGACGCCATCCGTTGGCTTTTAGGGGAACGAGAAGCGAAAAACTTAAGAGGCGCGAAAGCCGAAGATTTGATTTTTAACGGCACGCCGAAACGGTCGAGGGTTTCCTTGGCTTCGGCGAGTCTTAATTTTGACAATAATTCCGGTTTTTTCCCGGTTGATTTTAATGATGTTTCCGTTGTCCGGCGGGTGTCCCGCGACGGCGTTTCTCAATATTTTCTCAATAAAGCCGAAACAAAACTTAAGGATATTGTTGATTTTTTCAGCCGTTCGCGGCTGGGAACGAAGGGATTGATTATTATCAATCAGGGCGAGGCCGATTTATTCGTTAAGGTTTCGGCCGAAGAACGAAAGGCGATGATTGAAGAAATTCTGGGACTTAAAGAATATCAGATTAAAAAATCCGAAGCCGAAAGAAAATTAAAAAATACTTTTTTTAATTTGGAAAAAGTAAAAGCAATGATTGAAGAAGCGGCGCCGCGGGTAAGAACGTTAAAACGTCAAACCGCCAAATGGGAGAAAAGAGCCGAGATTCAAAAAGAATTGGAAGAAATGGAGAATAAATATTTTTCTTATAAATTAAGCGCGATTGAAAGTGTCCGGAAAGAAATTGAACCGAAATTAGATTTTTTAGAAAAACAAATAAGCGAAAAAGAAAAAGAATTAAAAATTTTGGAAGCGGATTTAAAAAAGATTGAATCTTCTTCCCTCTCAAAAGAGCGACCCGAGATTAAGGAAATTAAAAATTTAAAACAGCGTCTGGAAACGGAACGTTCTCTAATTCAGAAAGAGTTGGGAAGAATCGAAGCGAAATTAGAATTTTTAGCCGTCTCAAAAGGAGAGAGCGAATACCATTTCGATGCTAAAGAACTGCTTGATTTTGTTTACGAAACCAAACAAATTCTTGAACGGGGATTGGAGCGGGAAAATTTTGAGAATTTAAGAAAAATAATCGAAGAATTACTCGCGAAAATCGCTCAATTTTTAAATCGGGGCAGGGATAAACGGGTTGAACCGAAAGAATTTGCGGAACTTGAAAATTCAAAAACAAATCTAGAAGAAAAACTTAAAGCCATTTCCAAAGAATTGGCGGAATTAGAAGAAAGAGAAGCGAAATTCACCGCCGATTTGGAAAAATTCAACAAAGTTTTTCAAAAAGCCTTTGAGTTGGTCGAAGCGAAAAAAGAGGAGATTAGAAAACTGGAAAGCGAAAAAAATAAAATTGATTTTGAAAAAGAAAAATTGAACCTAAAGCGTCAGGATTTGGAAGAACAATTACGGCAAATCGGTAAAAAATTAGAAGATTTTCAATCAATAGCAACAGAGGCACTTCCCTATAGGGAAGTGCCTCTGTTGGCGGGAGTTGAACTTCCCGATATTGAACGTCGAATGTTTAAATTGAGAGCCGAACTTTCCGCTGTCGGCGAAATCGATGAATTTTTAATTAAAGAAGCGAAAGAAGCGGAGGTTCATTACAATTTTTTAACGACTCAATCGCTGGATTTGGAAAAAGCGACGGTTGATTTAAAAAATCTTATAAAAGAATTAAGCGAGAAAATTCATTTTGAATTTAACAACTCGCTTAAGTCAATCAATGAAGAATTTAACAAGTTTTTTAAAATAATGTTCGGCGGCGGCAATGCAAAGTTAAAAGTTAAAAGCTCAAAGTCAAAAGTTTTAACTTCAACAGACGAGGATACTATCACAAGTGATAGTAGCATTAAAAATACTAACGATAATAAAGATAAAGATAGAGATAGAGACAAAGATGAAGATGAGAATGAGATTTCTGCCGGCGTTGAAATCGATTTGAGTTTGCCGAAGAAAAGAATCACTTCTTTGGAGACGCTTTCCGGCGGAGAAAAAAGTCTGGTTTCCATTGCCGCGCTTTTCGCGCTGATTTCAATCAGCCCGCCGCCGTTTCTGGTTTTGGACGAAGTCGACGCGGCGCTCGATGAAAATAATTCAAGAAGATTCGCTAATCTCATTAAGGAATTTTCTCAAAAAACCCAATTTATCGTGGTTACTCATAATCGGTCGGTGATGGAAGCGGCCGATGTTTTATACGGCGTGACAGTCGCCGAGGACGGAACGTCGAAGATTTTATCGCTTAAACTTGACAATAGATAATCTTACCAATATACTAATCATTACCAATATTACTAATTATTAGTACAATTAGTAAAAATTCGTAAATTAGTAGGAGAATTTTATGCTTGCAATTAAACTTAAAAGAATCGGGAAAAAAGGACAACCGTCTTACAGGGTCGTTGTCGCGGAAAAACGTTCAAAGTTGAGCGGCAGATACGTTGAGGATATCGGTTGGTTGAATCCGACTAATAAACAATTCAATCTTAAACGGGAAAGAGCGGAATACTGGTTGAAAGTCGGCGCTCAACCGACGGATACCGTTCATAATTTGTTGGTAAAATCGGGAGTGATAAGCGGTCCGAAAAGACCGAAACACAGAACAAAAAAGGTCGAAGCCCCGACGATTAGTCGGGGCGCCGATTGAAACATCGGTGCAGAAAAGTAATTAGCAAATCAGTAATTAAACCATGGAAGGAAAAGATCAGCAATTTCTTGAATTTCTTATAAAATCCATCGTTGATCATCCGGAAGACGTTAAAGTTGACCGTAAGGTAGACGAAATGGGCGTTCTCTTGACTTTAAAAGTCAATCCTTTGGATATGGGACAAGTCGTCGGCAAGAGAGGTTCAACGGCCCAGGCTATCAGGTCGCTTTTAAGAATTGTCGGCATTAAAAATAATGCCAGAGTCAATCTTAAAATCGTTGAGCCGGAGGGTTCGACAAGAGGAACCGTTGAGAGAGCGGTCGAGGATTTAAAACTCTAAAAATTCAAATTTTACAAAAACCGCGCTATAATAAAAGCGCGGTTTTTAATTATGCGTTTTGATATTATTACGATTTTCCCCGACATTTTTGATTCTTATTTAAATGAGTCTATTCTTAAGCGCGCTCAAAAAAAAGGTTTAATAAAGATTAAAATTCATAATTTGCGAGATTTTAGCACGAATAAGCATAAAAGGGTTGACGACC
>JAJZBA010000001.1 GCA_021799155.1 bacterium
CGATCTATTTTTATTTTATTTTTGACGCTTGACACTTGATTCATGACACATTTTTTCACTGGCGGGGGAGTAATAATCTTTTTTCTGCCAACCGGCTTATCGGGATTGCAAACAACGGCTTCGGGAATGAAACCTGCGTTTATAAGTTTTTCCAGTATAATTGCCGCAAATTCCGGCGTGCCGAAAAATATGTATTTCATAAAAGAATTTTTAATTTCTAATTTTAAATTTCTAATCAATTTTTAATGATTTAATTTTTAATGTTTGAAAATTGTAAAATTGAAAATTTAATGAAAATTGAGAATTGAAAATTATAAATTATCATAATTCAGATTTTTTAATAGCATATACATTCTTGCATTTATCAATAAATAGAATTCCGTTAAGATGGTCTGTTTCGTGCTGAAAAACCCTTGCTAACAATCCTTCGGCTTTAATTTTTATTTTTTCGCCGTTTTTGTTTTGACCGATTAAAGTGATTTTTTCCGGCCGCTCCACCTCGCCGTAAACGCCGGGAACGCTTAAACAACCTTCTTCCATTACCGACGTTTTTTTGGAAAATTTTATGATTTCCGGATTAAAAATGGCGTAGAATTTCTCTTGAGCATTAGTGATAGCGTTAACACTATCGGTGTTAAAAGACGGCGTTTTTGGAATTAAAACTATAAACATTTTAAAATTTAAACCAATTTGATTGGCGGAAAGTCCGATGCCTTTGGCTTTAATCATTGTCTCGCGCATTTTTTTGATTAAATCGTTTATTTCTTTTTTTGTGAATTTTCCAAAATCAAAATCCGCGGTTTTCTGCCGCAAAAATTTTTCCTCAGATTTATTGTTGACGGTAAAGATTTTCATTAGTATAATTAAATTACAATTCTCTGCAATATGCAAGAATTAATCGAAGATATTGCTCTTTTATAAAATATTTTGAGAGGAAAGGAGGATAAAATGAAAGAAAAAATCAAATACGGCACCATGGATGAATTATTAAAAAATGAATTAGAAAATCCTCAATTTTTCGAGGGAGGAAGAACGACGACGAATATCTCTGCTTTAGCTAAGAAGATGAAAGAATATGATCCTGATGGTAAAAAAGCCGACGCAATAGCGGAGAAATACAGAAAAAAATTATAATTGGCTAATAAACAACCAAAAATGGAGGTATTATATGCGTAATGCAATGACAGCGGCAAAAAGAGACAAAAGACTTAGTAGCCCAACAAAATGGGATTCTACAACAATGCGCATAGAACACAATCGCGAGTTTACTCCTCTGGGCAGGCGCATCTACGGCGAAGAAAGACCGAGCGATATTATAAGAATATGCACAGAAATTAAAAAACACTATAAACCGTAATGCTTCCAAACGGGGATGTCTAAAAACATCCCCGCTTTTTATATGAAATTTTGTTCAAAAATATCTTTTCATTTTTTTATTGAGTTCTTTTGAATTTTTTTGGAAAATAAAATCCCCACACGTGAATCCGTATGGGGAGTAATAAAAGAACACTGGTAAGAATTATTCGGGCGGGAGGAAGAGGCTGTCAGGCGCTTCAACAATAGTGCATTTTGCTCCACCTCTTCCGGTTGCTGAGCCAGAATATTCTCCGACCCACAGTTCGCCTTCGCGCTTAAACTTGTAGTAAATGATGTCGTTGCGGTTGTCGTATTTCTTTGCAAACTGCGCCTCTTTCTGGGTGATTTTTACATCGAACAGCTCCGATTCGCCAAAATGATCAAACATTTCACCGATCAACTCTTGTTCGTTGTGAGGGTTAGGGAAAATCACCCCCGAGTACATGAATCTGCAAAGCCCTTCATTGATTACAACGCCGACTCCGCCCTCAACTTCTGACCGATGAGCAACACTCAGCCAATTTTGATTTTGAAAGAAAAACCCCTGAATCAAGTGTGCCATTCTACACCTCCTTATTGTATTGTTTGATTGATATGATTTGTTAATTTGAAATGGACTTATTAACCGTTCAACCCGCCAGAATACGCAGAATGGCATGTCGGATAATCTTCGTTGAAAAACGAATGGCATGACTGACAGTGATTAATAATGAATCTTCCTTCATGACGGTAATAAATCTTAGTTTCTTTGTTGCATTTTGGGCATATTTCTGTTGTTTCTCCATACCTGATTGTAAGTAGTTTTTTCGCTTCCTTACATTCTTCGCAAATTTGTGCCTGATTCTTACTCATATCGCCTCCTTTTGTCTAAAAAATTTTGTTGAATTTAAGACTTTTAACTTCTCGTTCTCCTTTCATTTTTTATTATTAATGTTCAGAAAATAAAAAATTTCATTTTCAAAAAACATATCAGAAAATCACCACCCTGTCAAGCCCATGGCCAAAAAAATTCAAAAGGGCTCTTTAACCCGCCTACCACACCAGCCGGCGGATTCGGATGGGTAAATAAAGACTATATTTTGAAAAAAACTCATTCTCCACTGCGTCTAATTCTCTTTTTTATTTTTACTGTTTTTAAAAACGATTTATTTTGCAATACTTTCATAAAATACGCGCCCTTATTTTTTATGTTTTTCCTTTCCGCCACGTCTTTGGCGATTCTTAATAAATCGTCGCTATTATGCTTTTTCGCCAGCTTAATGTAAAGCGACTTATGTTTTTCGTCGTTTAATAACTGAGCGATCAAAAGACCTGTTAATTGGTATTTTTTATAGACCCGGCTCTTTTGGGCGCGTTCTTTAAGAATTTCCAAATAATCTTTTTCTTCCATTTTTATAATTCTATCAAATTTCAGGCTCTTGACAAATCTTTTATTAAGAATATTATTTAAATAATAATTATTACTAATAAGAAAATGGAGAGAAAAACATCCCAAAAAGAAACAATCATTCAATATTTGAAAAGCGTCAAAAGTCATCCGACGGCCGAAGAAGTTTATTTGGCGGTTAAAAGAAAACTGCCGCGAATCAGCTTAGGAACAGTTTATCGGATTTTAAATAATTTCAAAGAAAAGGGAGAAGTTTTAGAATTAGAAGGCGAGATTAATCGCTACGACGGCTATGTAAAACCTCATAATCATTTTATTTGCGAAAAATGTCAAAAAATTTACGATATTGAAGAAAAAATTGATTTAAAACCGGAGAAAATAAAAATTGGAAAAGTTAATAAATATCAAATTTATTTTTACGGTTTATGTAAAAAATGCAAAGGTCGATAACGTTATAAATCAAAAACATGCTTTCACAAATACCAATCAATTTTGAAAAAGTTAAAAAAGAAGATTTGGACAAAGAAATTTTAAGAGTCGGAATGATAGCCGAGCTGGACGCAGTTAGTCTTTACGAACAGTTGGCGGAAATGACGGAAAACGAAAAAATCAAAAAAGTTCTCTTAGATATCGCCAAAGAAGAAAAAACCCATATCGGAGAATTTCAGGCACTACTTTTGGAGCGCGACCAGGAGCAGGTAGAGGAATTAAAAAAAGGAAAAGAAGAAGTCGAAGAATTAAAATAGTAAAAAGTCGAAAATAATCACAAACAAAATAAATATTATGGAAAATTTAATCGGTAAAAAAATTCAGGATTTTGAATTGGAGGCTTATCACGAAAACAAAATCAAAAAAATCAAATTTTCCGATTACAAAGGAAAATGGATAGTTTTGATTTTTTATCCGGCTGATTTTACTTTTGTCTGTCCGACCGAACTGGAAGAAGCGGCCGAACTTTATCCGGAATTTAAAAAATTAGGAGCCGAAGTTTTAAGCGTTTCAACGGACACAGTTTTCGTTCATAAAGCCTGGCACGACGCCTCAAAAGCCATCAAAAAAATCAAATACCCGATGCTGGCCGACCCAACCGGAAAACTCTGCCGCGCTTTAGGGACTTATATCGAAGAAGAAGGTTTATCGCTGAGAGGAAGCTTTATTATTGACCCCAACGGTGTAATTAAAGCTTACGAAATCCACGATAATAGTATCGGCCGAAGCGCCAAAGAACTATTAAGAAAACTTCAGGCCGCCAGGTTTGTTTCCGAACATAAAGGCCAAGTTTGTCCGGCAAGCTGGACTCCCGGTAAAAAAACCTTAAAACCGGGGCTGGACTTAGTAGGAAAAATATAATCTGATATAATTAAATTCAAAAATAAAACCAGGGTGAGGCTGGTTTTATTTTTTTTATACGTTAAAATAAATAAGTATGCGTCGTCTTTTTATCGCGATAAATCTGCCGGAAAATATCAAACGACAAATAGAAAACCTTGTTTCTCAAATAAAAATAGACGCCGATATCCGCTGGATCGCACCGGAGAATTGGCATTTAACTATTACTTTTTTAGGCTATCAGCCAGATGAAGCAATTAAACTAATTTTAGAATCTCTTAAAGAAACAGCCGCAAGTTTCAAAACGCCGGAGATTAAATTCGAAAAAATTATCTTCGGCCCGCCAAATAAATCTCCGAGAATGATTTGGCTGACAACCGCAAAAGAAACGTCTCAAAAACTTTCCACTATTAAAATTTATCTGGAAAATGCTTTAATTAAGAACGGCGTGCGGTTTAAAAAAGAAAATAGAGAATATAACGGCCATCTTACTTTAGCGCGATTTCCTCAAACACAGATAACCCCAAAAATAAATACTTCGCACCGCTACGAATCAACATTGGCGTTTTACGCCACAAATTTAGATTTAATGGAATCGCGTCTTAAAAAAACCGGTTCGGAATATGAAGTTTTGGCAAAAGTGGATTTTTTAAAACAAATTTGATAGAATTAATTCAATGAAAAAAATTCTTAAAAATCGGTATTTTGCAATCGGTATTTTAATTATCGTCGTTGCCGCCCTGACCGGCGGGGCTTTTTATTTTGGATATAAAAGGGGGACGGAAAAACCGCAGACCGTTATTATTCGCGGAGTGGCAAATCTGGAAGAGGGGAATGTTGAAGCAGTTGATTTTTCTCTTTTTTGGGACGCTTGGAAAACATTAAAAGACAAATACGTTGGGGCAGATAAAATCAATAACCAAGACTTGGTTTACGGCGCGGTTTCCGGATTATTCGGAGCGCTGAAAGATCCGAATTCTGTCTTTTTTCCGCCATCGGACGCTAAAAAATTTGAAGAAGACATTGCCGGAGAGTTTTCCGGCATCGGCGCGGAAATCGGCATCAGAAACGACCAGTTAGTCATTATCGCTCCGCTTAAAAATTCGCCGGCCGAAAAAGCGGGTCTGAAAGCCGGGGATAAAATCATAAAAATTAACGACGCTTTTACCGTTGGCCTAAATGTTGACGAAGCCGTTAAATTAATCAGAGGTGAAAGAGGAACAAAAGTGATTTTGACAATTTCAAGAAACGGTTGGGAAAAATCAAAAGAAATTTCCATTATCAGAGATATTATTCAAGTCCCAACAATTGATTGGGAAATTAAAGACAACAATATTGCTTATATTCATTTGTATAATTTTTACGAAAAAGCGCCGTTTTTGCTTTATCAAGCGATTTCCGAAATTGTTTTTAAAAATCCGAAAGGCATTATTCTTGATTTGAGAGACAATCCGGGCGGATATTTAGAAGGGGCGGTTAATATTGCCGGTTGGTTCTTAGATCCCGGTAAAGTAGTTGTTAGCGAAGAATTTCGTTCCGGCAAGAAAGAAGTTTTTAAAACTTACGGCAGCGGCTTATTTGACGGCTTTCCGATGGTTGTTTTAGTCAACGAAGGCTCGGCTTCGGCTTCGGAAATTTTAGCCGGCGCCCTGCGGGATAACAATAAAATTAAATTAATCGGCAAAAAAACTTTCGGAAAAGGAACTGTTCAGGAATTGGAAACGCTTAAAGACGGCTCAATGGTTAAAATTACAGTCGCTCACTGGCTGATGCCTAATGGCGGACTAATAGAAAAAAACGGCTTGAATCCGGATTATGAAGTCGACTTAACCGAAGAAGACGTTAAAGCCGGCAGAGACCCGCAGTTGGAAAAAGCAGTGGAAATTTTGAAATCGGAGATTTTAAAATAAATTCCAAATCACAAACAAATTTTCTAAATTCTAATTTCCAAATTCAAAACGTGAGTTTAGAATTTTGACATTTGATATTGTTTGTAATTTGGTGCTTGGGATTTGGAATTTAATATAATATGCAAGTAATTCTTCTCCAAGACATAAAATCGCTCGGTAAAAAATTTGACGTGAAAGAAGTCAAAGACGGTTATGCTCGCAATTTTTTAATTCCTAAAGGACTGGCAAAAATCGCAACCGATGCCGCAGTAAAAGAATTAGAATTAAAAAAAGCGGCTCAAGAAAAAGAAGAAAAAGAAACAAAGGATAAACTGGAAACACTGGCCGAAAAATTGACGGATAAAGAATTTCAATTCGCGGTTAAGGTCGGAGAAAAAGATGAGGTCTTCGGTTCTGTTAATAAAAACGACATTAAAGCGTTGATTTGCGCAGAAATAGACGCCGATTTACGAAAACGCATCGAAGATAAAATAGAAATAAATTTAGAGCGGCCAATAAAAACACTCGGTGAACACCAAGTAGAAATTGATTTAGGAAAAGGAGTTAAGACGAAAATTAAACTGAAAGTACTTGCCCAGTAGTAAAAATTTGGTTTGCGCCTACGGCGCGCATTTTTTTATAAAAAATGCAAACCAAAAATTTCACTACTGGACTTGGACAACCTTAACCTTTCGGCTGTTGCCGTCAAAACAAACTTTTTTCTTGGAAACAAATTTAACGACGCCTGATTTCAAAGCGTAAAGAGTATCGTCTTTGCCGCGGCCGACGTTTAAACCGGCAAGATATTTGGTGCCGCGCTGTCGAATCAAAATTTCGCCGGCTTTAACCATTTCTCTGTTTTGTCTTTTTACGCCCAATCTTTTGGAAATCGAATCTCTCCCTAATTTAGTTGAACCGTAGGATTTAGTATGTGCCATAATAATAAAATTCCAAATCCCAAGCACCAAATTACAAACAATATCAAATGTCAAAATTCTAAACTCGTGTTTTGAATTTGGAAATTAGAATTTAGAAAATTTGTTTGTGATTTGGAATTTGTGATTTGGTATTTCTTTGAATTATATTATATAATTCAAAGGTATGTCAATAACCAGTAAACTTATTTTTGATATTGAAACCGTCGGCGTTGATTTTGATTCCCTAGATAAAACTACTCAAGACTCTCTTACGCGCTGGATTAAAAAAGAATCGGTCGGTGAAGAAGAATATCAGGTGGCGCTGGAAGAACTGAAAAACGGACTCGGTTTTTCACCTTTAACCGGAGAAATAGTAGTTATCGGCGTTTTAGATTATGTAAAAAATCAAGGCGTTGTTTATTTTCAAGCCCCCAATCAAGAAATAAAAGAATTTTGTGAAGATAATATTACATTTAAACAAGCCACCGAAAAAGAAATGCTGGAGCATTTTTGGAATGGCGCCAAAATGTACGATGAATTTATCGGATTCAATAGCCGGCAGTTTGACGGCCCGTTTTTAATGATCCGTTCGGCTTACCACGGCATCAAGCCGACTAAAAATCTTTCCGAAAGCCGGTATTTATACCAACAAAAAACCTGCGCTCATATTGATTTGGCGGACCAACTCACTTTTCAAGGCAATATGAGAAAAAAGGGGAGCCTGCATTTGTGGAGCAAACTTTTTGACATAAAAAGCCCCAAAGAAGACGGCGTTACCGGAGACGATATGGGCCGACTATTCAAAGAGAAAAAATTTTTAGATATTGCGAGATATAATGCGGGCGATCTCCGGGCAACTAAAAAACTTTACGAAAAGTGGAACCAATATCTTAATATTTAATTCAAAATTCAAAAATCAAAATGCAAAATTACAAATCAAAAATAAAAAATACAAGAGAATGGTTAGAAAATAATCTCCGAACAATTATTCTTTTCTTTTTAATATTTCTGGTTAGTTCGATTAGTTTTGGTTTGGGTTATTTGGTTAATCGCGAATTCACCCATACACCAATTATTATTGAGAAAACATGCAATTAATTCGAAATAAGTTTTCCTAAAAACTATAAAACTATAGGTGATTTTTGACTATGAAAAATTGAAAATAGATATCCTATCCTTATAGAGTGTTATGCTATAGCATAACACTCTATTTTTTCTATTTTATATTTATAAATTAATAAATTAATCAAAATATCGCGACCGCGGAAATTTTAATTCAACCGCAACTCGATCGTAATAGAGAAGCATTCTAAGTAAAAATAATATAGCACTTTGCCCACGATCGTGAGCAAAGTGCTATAAAATATTTTGCGACAGATTAGGGATTGACAAATTAAATCAAATATGCTTATATTTTACTGTCTCAATTTTTGAGACATATTTGTTCTTTAAAAAAATAAAATAAAAAAAGGAGGTAATTGTAATGCAAGAATCAATAAGAAGGTTAACAATTAACGATGAGGACATTGGCAATATGCTGCTTTACTTAGCTTACTTAGATTCTCCTAGTATTGAATGTCTTGGAGAACCGAGCAGTAAAAAATATTATATTGATCATTCTAGTCTTCCAGACAGCATAATTGGAGCGTTATTCTTTATCATTGATGAAGATGATGAATATATAAGAATAGAGCTCAGATTTCGAAAAGAACATAAGAAAATAGACATTAATGTCTGGATTGCACCCTCTAAGATAGGCAAAGAGACAGTTGCATGGAAAGGAGAAGAGATAAATGGAAAACTTTTTCGTATAAATAAAAAAGTTGACGAGGATGATTCAATGATTAGATTCCCCTTAGGGAAAAGAATTAAAAAAGCAAATCTGTGGGATTTATTTGATGAAAAAAATACAAAAATAACGGCGTTAGAACACATTCTTGGGTAAATTTAGCCCGGTTCAAGGTAAAACCTTGCCGAGCTGTTTTTTTGAATTTTGATTTGTAATTTTGATTTTTGAGATTTGATTTTTGATTTTTTAAAGATACCCGGCCTGTTTCAGCCAATATTCGTTCTCCCATTCCCAAAGTTTTTTTGCGCCCAAAAACGCCTTATAATCTTCCTGCCAATAAGGAAATTCTTTAAGTTCGATGTCGCCTCGGAGTTCGGACCATTCGTGTTCGCAATTTTTTGCTCTGAAATCGTAGTTTTTACCATTCCAAGGCAGCTTTATTTTTTGTCTTCCGCCTTTTTCCCGCAAAGTGGCGCCGCATTTAAAACATTTTTTAATCTGGTCAATTCTTAAAATCCAGCGAGTTTGTAAATTTTTAAAATCGCTTTGCAAAGCCGCCATATAAGCCGAAGTTTGAAGATTGTAATCGCGATAAATCGCCTGAGAAGTTTTTATATCCAAAACGCCGAATTTGCCGTCAATTAAAGCCAAAGCATCTAAAGTGCCGGCATAGCGATCATTAAAATTGACAATTCGTTTTTCCACATGCTCGGAATCAACTTGAATGTTTTTCTCTTCCAAAAACTGAAAAAAAGCTTCTACCGCCGGCAAAATCGACGGTTCGATATGCGGTCTTTCACCGATAAGAATTTTTTCAATCGTTTCGTGAATCAAAGTGCCTTCGCTGGCTGATTGTTTTTTAACGGCTTCGCCCTCCGCAAAGCCGTTCATTTCGGCGTAAAAACGATAAAGTGCCGGCTTAGCTTTGATTTCCACGATTTTAGTAACGCGCGGATACCAAAAACCGTCAATCTCGTAGCCGGCAACTCCTTTAAAGTGTTCAAGATTTGAATAATTATTCATTTTCGCGAAATTTTCCGTTAGATGATAACAAAAAATTTGTCTGTTTGTAAACTACTACACCATAACGATTATATATTTTATTTTTACGCCGAAGGCGTCAATAATCGTTTAGTGTGGTGGTAAATATCGCCTGCGCCCATCATTATTACAATAGGATTTAGGGCATAGGGTTTAGGGCATAGTAAAATATTTTCAATTTCTTTTTTGAGACTTTTAGGATTTTTAAGATATAAAACAGCGGGAGAATGTTTTCTTTTTTTAATCGCTTCCGCCAATTTTTCCGATGAAATAATTTTTCCGCGTTTGTCAGCGTTTGTTCCGCGCTGTTCCGCGTCTTGGTCGCGGCCCTTAACCTTAAAAACATCCAACAAAATTAAATTATCGGCGTCGTTAAAAGCCGATACAAATTCTTTGAATAACGCTTTGAGCCGTTTTTCCTGATGCGGCTGGAAAACACAAATAATTTTTGATTTTGGATATTTTTGGCGAAAACCGGAAAGGGTGGCTTTGATTTCCGTCGGATGATGAGCATAATCGTCATAAATAGCAGGTTTTAAGTTTTGGGTTTTAGGTTTTAGATTTAAATAACCGCGAAATTCCATTCTGCGCCAAGCGCCATGGTAAGAACCGAACGCGCTGAAAATATCCTTATCTTTTATTTTTAGCGCTTTTGCCAAATGATAAACGCCTAAAGCGTTTGAAATATTATGTTCGCCGGGAATTTTTAAAACGCGATGTAAATCTATAAATACATGCGAATGACGCGAATTTTCTATGCCGTACCAAATAACTTTTAGATTATTTTTCTTGGCGATTTTTTCTATTTTATTTTTTAAACTGAATAAATTTTTATCATTTTTGTTGACAATTAAAAAACCGCCGGGTTTAATATTTTTTACGAATTTCAAAAAAACGTTTTTAATTTCCGCTAAATTTTTGTAATAATCGAGATGTTCGCGATCGATGTTGGTAATAATCGCGGCAAAAGGGGAGTAATTTAAAAAAGATTTGTGATACTCATCCGCTTCCATAACAAGCCAATTACTTTTGCCGTTTCTAAAATTAGCACCCGAAAAGCGCTCGCTCGCGCCTTGCGTTTGCGAAACACGAAAACGCCCATCCGAATTAAATTCTTTTAATTTCGTGCCGATAATTACCGTCGGGTCAAATCCGGACTTAATTAAAACTAAAGACAATAAAGCAGTAGTCGTGCTCTTGCCGTGAGCGCCGGCCACCGCAATAGTTTTATATTGTTTAGTTAAATCACCAAGCGCTTCGGCGTAAGATTTAACCGAAATACCCAATTCTTTAGCTCTTTTAATTTCCGGATTAGATAAGGGAACAGCAGCGCTGAAAATTGCCAAATTTGCCATTTTTGACAAATTTTCCGACCGATGACCTACGAATATTTTTACACCTTGGCTTTTTAAATCTGAAATAATTTCTGAAATAGCGACGTCCGAACCGGAAACTTCATATCCTTGCGCTAAAAACCAACGAGCTAAGGCGCTGGTTCCAATTCCGCCGATGCCAATGAAATGAATTTTTTGTTTATTCATTATTTAATTCGAGTCTATTTTATGACTAATAAATCTTATTCGTCGCAAAAGATATATTTTGCGACACTGTATTAACGCGCTTCTCTTTATAAATAAGATACCAGCCACCTAATAATATCGATGAAAAATTCCAATATCTTAATAATTAAATCTCCTACTACCTTAAGAAAGGAGGCCAAGCCGGAAATAATATATCTGTCAAACCAAGTCGAAACATAATTTAATAAATCAACAATTTTTGAAATAATTTCCATTTTACAAATAATCAGAGGGGTTTAAATCGCCGCCGAACGGCATCGGTCCGCAAACTCTAGAAGGACCCATTTTAAACGTCTGGCCGGCATAGACCGTAAAATGAAGATGAGGTCCGGTAGAATAACCGGTTTTACCGACATAGCCAATTAATTCCCCTCTTTCTAATTTATCTCCGACCTTTACCGTCTGTAAAGACAAATGGGCGTACAAAGTCGTTAAATTATTTTCATGTTCAACAACAATAAATTTACCATAAGCGCCTTTATAACAATAGTTATCCTGATTACCAACGGCTATCACCTTCCCTTTTTCCGCCGAGAAAACCGGTGTTCCAATAGGAGCGGCAAAATCCAAACCGTTATGCCATTTGCCTCGATAACCGCCATAACGGGCGAATTTAGTGGCGCCGTAATCCTGGGACAATATTCCGGAAACGGGCATCGCCAAAATGCCGGGCCGCTTTGCCGGCAAAGCCGAAGGGTCTATTTTAAGACGCAATTCTTCGTCCAATTTTTCAATTTCGGCGGCAATTTCCGCCTGTTTCTTTTCCAAATCATCGACGATTTTTTGATAAATTTTTTCCTGATTTTTTGTTTGTTTTAAAAAATTTTGTTTATCGTCTTTAAGATTATTAAGAATTATTTTTTTGTTTTTCAGATTTTCTTTTTCAATTTCAACCGCCTGTTTTTTACTGCTTGTTTCTTTTAATTTGTCGCCTAACTCGATTTTAGCATCCATCAAATCTTTAATCTCGGAAGAAAGACCGGCACTAAGGTCGGTCAAATTCTGAGCTTCAAAAACGCTTTCCGCCAAACTTTTGTTTTTTAAAAGAATAACCAATAAAGATTCGCCGTCTTTTTTTTGGAATTCTTGAAGAGTTTTTGCGATTGCCTCTTTTTTGGAAATTATCGATTTTTCGGCATCGTTAATGTCATATTTTAAATAATTAATTTCTAAACTAAGTTTTTCTATCGCCACTTCGCTTGAACGCACCCCTAAATTCACTTGTTTGATGTTGGAATCGATTTTATTGATTTCTTGTTTTAGAGTTTGGCCTTTGTCCTGGATTTCTTCGAGATTTTTCTGATTTTCTTTTATTTTTTCATTAATTTCCAAAAGTTCTTTAGATTTTTGATTAATTGATTCTTTCAATTCCTGAGGGGCGGCAGCGAATAACGGAATAGAAAATAAAAAATAGAAAATAGAAAATAGAAATAAATAAAAAAATTTTCTTTTGAAAAATTTATTCATAGAATTATTTCTTTTTACAAATTATTCAAGTTTTTCGATGGCAATCTTCAATCGTCTTAGGGTTTCTTCTTTGCCTAAAACTTCCATAATTTCAAACGGCCCGGGAGAAATTTCCTTTCCTGAAAGACCGGCCCGCAACGGCCAAAGTAATTCTCCCCTACCCCAGACTTCGGTTAAAGGTATAATCGCTTTTTCCAGATTAGCGGCGTTAAAATCGGCTTTAAAAATTTTACTAATTTCTTCCAATAAAAGTTTTAAATTATTAAGCGTTTTTTCTTTGTTTATTTTCTCTATTTCTTTTGGTCGCGGCCAAATCAAAAGTTCGGCTTTATAATCAGGCAGCTCAAAAAAGAAATCCGCCAATTCTTTAAAGTCGGTCAATTTTTTCATCCTTTCCTTTTCAACCGCAACCGCCCTAATAAATAATTCTTTATTGTTTAACCATTCGGAAGGAACGAATTCCGTCAATTTTCCCGCCAAATCAACCGGTTTGATTTTTTTAATGTACTGGCCGTTCAGCCATTCTAATTTGTTAATATCGAAAATCGCTCCGGCTTTCTGAATTCTTTTTAAATCAAATTCCTTGATCAATTCTTCGGCCGAGAAAATTTCCTGTTCGTCTTTCGGATGCCAGCCGAGCAAAGCCAAAAAATTAAACATTGCTTCCGGCAAATAACCCTGTTTTCGATAATCATTAAGCGACGTTTCAAGATACCGTTTTGACAATTTGGTTCTGTTCGGCGCCAAAATCAAAGGAAGATGGGCGTATTTTACTTCGTCAAATCCCAATGCTCTCTGAATTAAAACTTGTTTTGGCGTATTGGAAATGTGATCTTCTCCTCTGATAACATGAGTGATTTTCATTTCAAAATCGTCAACCGCGCCGGAGAAAATAAAAAGCGGCGAACGCAAATTTCTGGCAATAACAATATCGCCGATGAGCGTCGCGTCGAATTTAAGTTTGCCTCGAATCAAATCTATGAATTCCACTTCTATTCCAGGGGTTTTGAAACGAATTACCGCTTTTTCGCCGTTAGCTATTCGCTTTTCACTTTCTTCTTTAGATAAATTTCGGCAACGGCCGCTGTATTTGGGCGCCAGACCCTGGGCCAACATCGCCTGACGGTCTAATTCCAATTGTTCTTTAGAACAAAAACAATAGTAAGATTTGTTTTCGTCGATTAATTTTTGAAGATATTTTTCGTAAATTTCCAGCCGCTCGCTTTGACGATAGGGTCCGTAATTACCGCCGACATCGGGACCTTCGTCCCAATCCAAACCGAACCATTTTAAGCCGTTGATAATATCTTTTTCGTATTCTGGAGACGATCTTTCAATGTCCGTATCTTCAATACGTAAAACAAAATCGCCGCCTTGCGCTCTGGCAAACAGCCAATTAAAAAGAGCGGTCCGGGCGGTACCGAAATGAAGCGGGCCGGTCGGCGAGGGAGCCATTCGCACCCTGATTTTACGAAAACCATCCATTACGCCATAATTTTACCACAAAATTCTTAAGGACTCCAGTTTATTATCACATCATCAACCCGTGGACTTTCAGTTTGCGCGGCATTGGAAACCAAAAAAATTTTATAGCGAAAATAGCGGTGGTTATTATGATAAGCTAAATTAATCTGTGCCGGAACGCCCGGACCGGTAGGCGTGTAATAAGTAGTATTTGAACCGTCGGGCCCTTTATAATTCCAACTGGCCGGCGTTGAAGTGGTATCGGAAGCAATCTGAAATTTAACCATAGTGCCGGTCGGCTGACTCCCCTGCCACATAATGGTATTAATGGCCGCTCCGGTTGAAACGCCGGTGTCAAAAATTGAAGAGGTTAATTCAGCGGTTTTTGGATTTGAACGCCAAGCGGTTTTAACTTTGTAATCGGAAGTAGCGCAAATACTAGTATCAGAGCAATTAAAACTAATCCAGCCGACAATATCATTCCAAGCCCAACCGGAAAAGTCGCCTGTGGAATTATTAATCGTTACTTGATAAGGATAACTCGAACCGGCAGTACCGCTATCAAAACTAATCCAGCCGATGGCATCATTGTAAGCCCAGCCGGTTAAATTGCCGTTGCCGTCATTAGAAACTTTAAAATTAGAAGTGGCGCAGATATCGCCGTTCGGCGAAGTGGCGCAATCAAGAGCGATGTAGCCGACCGAAGAAGTAGCGTAACCGGTTAATTGAGTGGAAGTCACATTGACGTTTCCAGTTTGATAAAAATCAATCCAGCCGATGTTATCGTTCCAGGCGTACCTATATGTAGCATCTATATTTGTTGCCGCACTTACCATCTTTGGAATTAAAGCACTAAGCACCAAGCACCAAATTCCAAATAATATCCAACGACCAAAATTCAAATGACCAAAACGTGTTTGGAATTTCGAAAATTGGAATTTGGAATTTATTTGGGATTTGGGATTTGGAATTTGGAATTTCATACTTAATAGCCTTGAATTTTTATTGAACCGCTGGTGCCGGAATAATTAACATCGGTTGAAGTGGCGAATTTGTTGTTTTCACTGGTAATCGGGCCTTCTTGCCCAGCGCCGCCGGACCAGTCACTTTGGACAAAAACCTTGTTCCGGCTTCTGGTAAAATATTGGACTTTAGTGATTGAACGACCGCCTTCCCAATTTACGGTTACGGTAATTTTTTGGGTGGAAGGATCGTCAGCAACACCCAACGAACCCGGTCCGCTGGAACACGTTGTGATCGCATCTGTTGTAATATCACCCGCTCCGCAAGAATTGCGGCTGACGTTTTCAATAGAAAAATAACGGGTATAACTTTTCCCCTCAACAATAGTCGAAGTACTGCCGGAAGAAATAACAAAAGTTGTGCTTGAAGCCGTTAAATAAAACTGCGAACCGGAACCTTTTGAAGCCGGCGGGTTATAAATATTATACCAATTAGATTCCGCCATTGATTGAAGATTATCCAGATATTCTTGCGCCAATGAACCGGCGATTTGGATCGTTCGAGTTTCAAAATTACTTCTGATAACGGGAACAATAACGGCCGCGGCGCCGCCAATTAAAATCGCACCAACCGAAATGGCTATTAAAACCTCAACAAGAGATTGACCTTTAATATGTGATTTCTCCATTGCTGTTTATGGTTATAGTGCTTGAACTTGTCGATTTGCCGATTAAAGATATTTTAATAGTACTCGAAGCGTCCGGTAAACCGGTAATGGGAGAAAAAATAACGGTTGAAGAAGAATTGGAAATCGGAACGTCAAATTGGATATTGGAACGCAAAACCGATTTTGAAACTATGGTGCCGGTAGCATAAGTTGTTCCCTTAAACAATTCGTAAAAATCGCTGCCGGATGACGGATTTTCAAAATAAACTCCCCAGCGACTCCCCTCTTCCTGGGCGATTGAACGATCTTGGGCATTTCTGATGACGGTTGCGATTTCCTGGGTCGTCAAAGTTAAATCGCGCTCCTGCCGATGACTGACCAAATTCATAATGCCGAGAGTGGCGGCCGCCACGGTAATAGCAATGGTGATAAGAAGCTCGATTAAAGTAAAACCGCGCATTTTAGAATTGTCCTGTTAGTTGGTAGATCGGAATAATAATCGCTAAAGCGATAGTACCAATAATTAATCCCATTCCCAAAAGCAAAACCGGTTCCAAAAAAGTTACCAAGGTTTTAATTGAGGTTTCAACTTCGGCTTCGTAAAAATCGGCCAAAGCGCTTAAAATGTCTTCGATATGGCCGGATTTCTCCGAAATCGCCATTAAATTAACAATCACCCGGGGAAAAACCGCTTCTTTCCTGAAAGCCTCGCCTATGGTCAATCCCTTAGCAATACCTTCGCGAGAAATTCTAAGCAAACTGTTTTTTATTTCTTCGGAACCGACCGCTTGGGCGGTAATTTCTAAAGCATCTAAAATCGGAAGCCCCGCTTTAAGTAAGGAAGCCAGAGTGCTTGAAAAACGCTGGAAAGCTAATTGTTTTAAAACATTTTTAATTACCGGTATTTTAACGATAAACCGGTGCAAAATTTTTCTGCCGCTGGCATTTTTAAAAAATAAATACCAAATTAAAACCCCTGAAATTATTAAAAATCCAAAGAAAATCCAAATGTAGTCACCGATAAACAAACCGACCGACAAAACGATTTTAGAAAAAAGCGGCGGCTCGATTCCGCTGGTCATAAAAACTGACGCTATTTTTGGCAAAGCAAAACTAACTAAAAGAAGAAGGATAGCGAATGAAGCAACAAGAAGGATTATCGGATAAGTCAAAGCGGCTCTGATTTTTCGTCTAAGATCCTGTTCTCTTTCTAAAGAAACGCTTAGTTCTTCAAAAACTTTTTCTAGATTTCCCGAAGTTTCGCCGGCTTTAATAAGATTTATAAAAACGCCGGAAAAATATTTCGGGTATTTTAAAAAAGTGGTGTAAAACGGCAGGCCTTTTTCCAGGGCACCGCGAATTTCTATTAAAAGGGCTTTTACCGCCGGTTTATCGAGGTCGGCAATTAAAATATCAATGGCTTTAAAAAGATCGGTGCCAACCTTAAGCATTAATGCCAGATATTTCGTCAAAAAAACTTTATCGCCAACCGTAATAGTTTTACCAAAAAACAAGCCGCGACCGACTTCTTCGACGCTTTTAATTGTTTTTAAAGAAACAGGCCTTAATCCTTGGCTTGCCAAATATTCCAAAACTTCCGCCGGTCCCGATGCTTCAAAATCTCCTTCCGTTATTTTGCCGTTGGGTTGCGAAGCAATATAGTGAAACCTCATAAAACTTTACTAATATACGAATATAGCGCGAATATACGAATTCGTATATTAATGCTTGATTAGCATATTCATGCAGTCTATTCGCGTATTACGCGCAAAACTTCCTCGACCGTTGTAATGCCAGTGGCGGCTTTTTGCAGGCCGTCTTCAAACATAGTAATCATTCCTTTTTTTCTCGCTAAAGCGTTTAAATTATCCAAAGAAAAATCCTGACCAATAATCAATTTTCTTATTTCTTCGTCAACGTTTAAAACCTCAAAAATGCCGATTCTGCCCTTATAACCGGAATTACCGCAAGATTGACATCCCCGCCCCCGATAAAGAAATTTCGGAATTTTAAAAGTTGATTCGGGATTAAATTCTTTAAGCTGTTTATTTAGAAAATCAACCACTTCCTGATTCGGCGCATATGATTCAATGCAATCAAGACAAATTTTTCTAACCAATCTCTGAGCGATAATCGCGTTTAAAACCGCGGCCACCAGAAACGGAGCGATTTTCATATCAATCAACCGAGGCACGGCGGTGGCGGCATCGTTAGTATGCAAGCTGGAAAGAAGCAGGTGACCGGTTAAAGCCGAATGCACCGCAATTTCGGCGGTTTCTTCGTCGCGAATTTCACCAACCATAATAACATTCGGGTCCTGTCTTAAAATTGCTCGTAGACCGCTGGCAAAAGTGATGCCTGCCAAGGGATTGATTTGGGTTTGATTAATGTATTTTATATCATACTCTATCGGGTCTTCGATGGTAACGATATTAACTTCCGGTCGATTCAAAATATTTAAAATCGAATAAAGAGTAGTAGTTTTACCGGAACCGGTCGGGCCGCAAACTAAAATCATTCCGTAAGTTTTTTTAATATTCTCTTCAATAATTTTTATCGTGTTTTCAAGCATCCCTACTTCTCCCAAAGAAAGAGGCCGTTGAGCGGAAGGGAGAAGACGCATTTCAATTTTTTCGCCGTAAAAAACCGGAATAATTGCGACTCTAACATCAATTAAATCCGGCCCCACTTGATAGCGAAAACGGCCGTCTTGCGGTTTTTGATGTTCGTCAATTTTTAAACCGCCTAACAATTTTATTCGGGCAACGATTGCCGGATGAACTTCTTTCGGAATTCTCATAATTTCATGAAGAACGCCGTCTATTCGATATCTGACAAGAATTTCATCTTCTAAAATTTCAATATGGATATCCGAAGCCTTAAGAGAAGCGGCATAAGAAAGAAATCCGTCGACAATAGCGACAATCGGCACTTCTTTCGCCGCTTCTTCGACACTGCCGGCTTTTTTTTGAAGACTGGCATGAATATTTTCTTCAATAATTTTCTTAAAATCTTCTCCGATTCGACGGCTGTATAAAGCAAAACCGCGATTTAAATCGTCGGCGGTCGCTAAATACGGCTTGATTTTCGATTTAAGATGTTTTTCCAAAAAACTGATTGCTTCCAAATCGGAAGGGTCTTCCATCGCGGCGTCCAAAACGCCATCAGGTTCCTGGGCGAAAATAATCGCTCTCTTTTGCCTTGCCAAATCTTCGGATAATTTTCTTAAAACACTTTCATCGATTTTCCGACCGCTCAATTCGGCTTTCTCTACTCCGAAATAATTCGCGACCAAATCGTAAAAATAATCAACCGTAATAAACCCTCCGGAAACCAGAAGGTCGGCGATATTTTGATTCATTCGCTTGGCTTCGTTTAAAAGATTATCAAACTTTTCTGAAGTAATCAGACCTTCCTTGGTTAAAACTTCTTTAAGTTTTTGGGGTGGAACATGCAACATAAAATAAAAACCAAATATCAAATATCAAAAATCAAAACCACAAATTAAAAACTGTTAAATATTTTTTCTTTTTCTCATTGTTAATAAACTTAAAGCGAGAATATTAGACAATTCTCTAGTTTCATTTATTATTTCTTGAATTTTTGTTTTGTCCACTTTATCTAAATCTTTTAAAAGATGAAGCCAATACTTTGTTTCGTTAGCGGATTTAAAAGCGATATCGAAGTATCTAGCAAAATCCTTTTTAGAATTAGATGCTTTAGCTTCTATAATATTAATGCTGCCAAGAAATTTAAGAGATTTCAGAGTGTACAAATAAACTCTATTTTGAAATTCTGTTTTTGAATTTTGATCTGTGGTTTTGGTATCTGGTTTTTGCATTTTGGTTCTATATCTTTAAATTGTGAGTTTAGAACTTCAACAATCTCCACAAAGGCAGTAATTCAAGCCATCTCTGTATGATTATAACAAAAATCGCGACAGATAACCACAAGTAATACAAAGATATACGCCTTTCTTTAACTAACGACCAACGGCTAACGACGGACGACAATAAATGTAAAAACAAATAAATTAAAATTAGACTGATGAAATAAAACAGGGCGCCTGGCCAACCGGTTAAAAATAAAGCCAAAGCGCCGAAATAAGGTTCTTCGGGCTCAAAAAAACATTCGCCATATTTTTTGTTAAGTTTTTTTGCCGAAAATAAAAACAAAAAAGCGGCCGCTAAAGAAATTAAATAAGGAGCAAAAAATCTGGTAAACATATATAAAACAAAATAATGAATGCTTTGATAAGGCGGTAAAAGATATTTTGAAGGCTCATTTTGAGACCAAATTTGATATTGCGAATAAGATTGATAAAAAAGCAAAATAAAAATAGCAACAAGCGATAAGTAAAAAGCGACAAGCGACGAGCGCTTGTGTTTATTAAAGAAGCGTCCCGTTTTAAAGCGGGACGCTCCAAAAAATAAAATTAAAATTCCTAAAGAAAAATAAAACACCATTACAAATCCAATCCAGGGTCGGTACCGACTTCATAGTAAGAAGCGCTATTTCCGCCGTCAGTGCCGTCTAAGTCCAGTGTGGTTGCGTATTTAGTACTTTCAAGAGTCGCGTTAAGTTCAAAGGTTAAATTGGTGGCGTCTCCTTTATAAGAATATTGATAAGTAGCATTGTTAGTCGGGTCAAGCGGCAGAACCGAAAGCGGAGAACCGCCGGTGGTTCCGGTCAAATCTATCGCCACCCATCCCGTACCGCTGACCGAAGAAGTGGCCACAGTGCAGGTTCCAAAAGAGCAGGTGGCATTTGCCGTTGATCTCGGACCGACTGAAACAGTAGGACTCGAAGCAGTCGCCAAATACAAACCAATTGCACTTTTAACACTGCCCAAATCGGAAATTCTTTGCGAGTCCCTGGCCTGCGCCAATAATTGGGCCGGATTCAAAACCAAAACCGCGGCGGTAGCTAAAATCGCCAGAATACCGATAACAATTAAAAGTTCTATCAGAGTAAAACCACGTTTCGCATTTTTAATCATATATGATTATATTATAAAAAAATAAAAACTAATACAATGCCGAAACTGTGAATAACTTTAACGCGCCTGAATCAAAAACTCTTTGATTTTTCCAACCAATTCGTCTATGGAAGTTTTAGCCTTGATAAAATATTCAATCGCTCCCAATTCCTGACCGCGATTGACATCTTCCGGCTGGCCTAAATTAGAAACAATAATAATAGGAACCTCTTTTGAAGATATTTGAGGGTCGTTTTTTATTTCTTCCATCACCTCAAACCCGGATTTTTTCGGCAGAATAAGATCTAAAAGAATAAGGTTCGGCTGAAGCGATTTTAATAAATTTAAAGCCTCATCGCCGTCTTTGGCAAGAGACACCCTTAACCCTTCTTTTTCTAATCGGTTTTTCAATAAAGAAGAAAGAAAGACGTCGTCTTCAACGAGAAGTATTTGTGGATTTTCCATAAAATAAATTATACCAAAATTCTTTTAGTTGTCCCAGACCGAAACTTAAGGTTCCTCGGTCAACACCTTGCGTTCGCTCCGCTCGCTACCACCGATACAAAACTACAAATAGTTAGTGCGAATCTCCAAATAGTATATTCGTAGATTCGAATGAATTCGTAGTTTCGCATCGCGTAACAGTGAGCGAAACGAACGATATCGACACTTTTTTAGTTTAGTTGTTCCACGCACAGCTTCCGCTACGCGTGCCTTGTTACGACTTCTGCCATGTCACCGAACTTACCTTAATCCCGCCTAAGCGAGACTTCAGGCACTCCCGGCTCCCTTGCAGTGACGGGCGGTGAGTACAGGACTCGAGAACGTATTCACCGCGCCATGGCTGATGCGCGATTACTAGCGATTCCAGCTTCATGAGGGCGAGTTTCAGCCCTCAATCCGAACTGAGGTCGGCTTTGATGGGATTAGCTCCGCCTTGCGGCTTGGCAAACCCATTGTACCGACCATTGTAGCATGAGTGTGGCCCAGGGCATCAAAGGGCCATGCGGATTTGACGTCATCCCCGCCTTCCTCCCCCTAATGAGGGCAGTCTTCCGAGACACTTATAACTCGGAACAGGGGTTGCGCTCGTTACCCCACTTAAGGGAACGCTTCAAAGTACGAGCTGACGACAACCATGCAGCACCTGTCCTGCCGTCCTTGAGAGACGACCATCCTTTCGGACGATCTTCGTCAGGATTTCAAGCCCTGGTAAGGTTCCTCGTTTACCGTCGAATTAAACCTCATGCTCCACCGCTTGTGCGAGTCCCCGTCTATTCCTTTGAGTTTTAGCCTTGCGGCCGTACTTCCCAGGCGGTCCGCTTAACGCGTTAGCTTCGCCACTCCGAGGGTCGACACTCGAAACAGCTAGCGGACATCGTTTAGGGCGTGGACTACAAGGGTATCTAATCCTTTTTGCTACCCACGCTTTCGCGGCTCAGAGTCAGGAACGTCCCAGCAGAATGCCTTCGCCTTTGGTGTTCCGCACGATATCAACGGATTTCACCCCTACACCGTGCGTTCCATCTGCCTCTAACACCCTCTAGTCCAGCCGTATTCATTGCGGTTCCAAAGTTAAGCTCTGGAATTTAACAATAAACGCGCCAGACCTCCTACCCGCTCTTTACGCCCAATAAATCCGGATAACGCTTGGGGTCTCTGTATTACCGCTGCTGCTGGCACAGAGTTAGCAACCCCTTATTCAACTGGTACCATCAATCCCACTAAAAGCAGGACTTTTCCCCAGTTAAAAGCGGTTTACAATCCGAAGACCTTCTTCCCGCACGCGGCGTCGCTCCATCAGGCTTTCGCCCATTGTGGAATATTCTCGACTGCTGCCACCCGTAGGTGTACGGCCCGTGTCTCAGTGCCGTCGTTGGAGGACAGCCTCTCAGCCCTCCTACCGGTCATAGCCTTGGTGAGCCATTACCTCACCAACTAGCTGATCGGATCTAGGCCAATCAAGCGCCGAATACATTGCTGTATCCTTTACTGCGCACCTCACTAAAGTTCAGTGCTTAAAGTGCTTAACCAAAATTCAAAAACCAAAATTCAAAACCACAAATCAAAAACTATAAAATCTATCGTTTGAAAATTTTTACTCTGTGGTTTTGGTCTTTGATATTTAATTTTTGCTTTTTAAACACTTTACCTTAATGAGATGCGCAGACCATTGGGAATTATCCAATCTTTCGACTGGCTATGCCCAAGCGCTCGGTATGTACCAAGATGTTACTAACTCGTTCGCCGCTAACGCTCGCTCCGCTCGCTATCACCGATACAAAACTACAAATAGTTAGTGCGAATCTCCAAATAGTATATTCGTAGATTCGAATGAATTCGTAGTTTCGCATCGCGTAACAGTGAGCGAAGCGAACGATCGCTCGACTTGCATGCCTTATCCACGCCGCCAGCGTTCATCCTGAGCTAGGATCAAACTCTCAAATAAACTAGGTGTTAGGTATTAGGTGTTAGGTGTTAGAGAGCGAAAATAAATTATTCGCACCCTAAAACCTAAAACCTATAACCTAAAACCTAATAAATAAATTGGGACAACTAAAAAAATTCTGATTTAATTTTAACGCTTCATTTAATTGTCAAAATGCTTTCCGTTTCCATCCTATTTTTATTATAGAATCCCCCACCCTCTTGTCAATAGATAAAAACTATAATAATATATATTTATGAAAAAAGACATCCATCCAACATATTATTCCGAAGCCAAAGTCCGCTGTGCCTGCGGCGCGGTTTTTACAATCGGCTCGACAAAACCGGAAATTCAAATTGAAATATGCAGTCAATGCCATCCGTTTTATACCGGCAAAGGAAAACTAATCGACGTTGCCGGCAGGGTGGAAAAATTTAAGGCGCGAACCGAAAAAGCGGCCAAAACTCCAATAAGAAAAAAATCGGCGAAGAAAGCCGCAAAAAAAGAAAAGAAGACAAAATAAAAAAAGAGCCCTCCGAACAGGGCTCTTTTAAATAAATTATGAATTACTATTTCTTAAAAGAAGATTTAAATCATCTTGACTCAAAAATAAACGAAATTAAAAAGAAAATCCAAGCCGCTCGAAACGATAAAGCGCTGTCAACAACACAATCATCCGAAACATGGCATGATAATTATGGATTTGAAGAAGGAGTAAGACAAATCAATTTTTACGCCAACGAATTAATGAAATATCTAGAAATTAAACAAAAAGCGATTATCGCTCCGATTCCGCAAAATAACAAAATTGGAATAGGAAGTTTTGTTCGTATTAAAGACGAAACCGAAAAAGAAACCGATATTAAAATTGGAAGTTTTTTGGCTTTCGAAAATGATTCAATTTCTTATAATTCTCCTTTGGGCAGTCTTTTAATGGGAGGAAAAGTCGGCGAAATTAAAAATGGATTAATCGGAAACAAAAACAAAAAAATAGAGATTTTAGAGATAAAATAATTCTAACGGAAACTATCGGCGAAGAATATCTTTTAGATTAAAATGTAAAAGCGTAAATGTAAAAAATGTAAATATAAATAACATTGAAAAATCTTACTGTTATGCTATAGCATAACAGTAATAATAAATAATTATTAATAAATGATTATATAAATGATTATTTTGGTATTCAATTATCTATTTAAACCTTACCGAATGTTATGCTATGTCATAACACTTAATAAGGAATATAAATCGTTCCGTATTTTGTGCGCCTTGGCCAGCCTCGCCGTTTCGGCCTTTCCGAAGTCTTAAAAACGCTATATTCTTTCTTCTTTCGCTCTTTTTTGCTTCTTTCTAAATAACTCCTGTAGTTGTTTTCTGTTATTGCTTTTTTAACTACGCTGATTGTCTGAAGAGAAACAAAAAGTTTTCTACTTATCAATCTCGGTCCTTTGCCTAATAAAAGCTCTTTTAAAATAGCGGCGCGCATTACCAAATTATGACGTTCATTGGAAGTCGTTAATAATTCTAAGAACTCGTAGGATTTTGATATTTTCCGCCAACAGGCAAGTTCCCATTCTTTGCGAGAAGAAAATTTGTCAAGCAATGGTAAACTCATTAATTGTTTTTTATTTATATCCATACATTATCTTAATTATTATTTTATATTAGCTATTTGCTCGTTATATTAGTTATTTGCTCGACCTTTATTTTGTTTTTACTAACATTTTTGATTAAACTAATTATACCATCACAGTAAATGTTATGCTAAGTCATAACAGTGTAATAAACATAATTCTTTTTTTGTTTTTAAACATTTCTCATTTTTCCTTATTCTTTCTTATTCTTATTCTTTTCCTTTTTCTTTTTCTTTTTCTTTCTTATTTTTAAAGTGTTATGCTATAGCATAACACTTTATT
>JAJZBA010000045.1 GCA_021799155.1 bacterium
TTCCGATCTTTTCTCCTTCGGCGTTACTTGACGATAAATTCGGCGAAATAATTACGGAAAATCTTTTAAACCGATCAGCGGGTTCGTTATCAAAGATTTTACCGAAAGTTAAGAAATCTGAAGAGTTAAAGAAAATCGCCGAACAAATTAATAAAGTCAAAGAAAAAATAATCGAAGAAGCGACAAGACCAGAGGCAACAAAAGAAGAAGCGGAGCGCGCTCAAAAATTAGAAAATTCAATTAAAAAGAGCTTTGCTAAACGCTTTTTTGAAGCAGAAGAAGAAAAAGTGGAGGAAAAAGAATCTTAATTTATGCTTAAAATTTCCAAACAACAAGCTTTAAAAAGATGGGATACCTTGCCGGATAATTTGAAAGAGGCGTTATTTTCCGAATATAATGCCGAAACTTTATGGCGAATTTGTGAGAGTCAGCATTTAAGCGACGACAAAATCGAAAAAGTTGCCACATTAACCGGCGACGTGATTTTGGGTTTTCTTCATCCGGAAGACTTAGGACAAGAGATTAGAAAGGATATTAATGTCGCAGTGGAAGTTGCTAATACTATTGCTTCTGAGATCGACCGGAAAATTTTTGCGCCGATTAAAAGTGATTTAGAAAAGGTTTATTCGCCAGTCACAACACAAATAGGAACAGCGGAAATAGAAGAAGTAGAAATAAAAGAACGCGAGCAGGAAGCAATAGAAAGCGAAAAACCGACAGTAACAGAAATCAGAAAACCCGAGGCGCCCATCAAAATTGTAGAAGAAAAAGAAATCAAGCCTGCAGCAAGCAAAATAGAACAGCCGAAAATTATTACGATTGAAGAAAAAATCGAAGAAAATAAAAAGGAGGAATTGCCCACGGTAAGCGCGGTCGAACCGTCCGCAGTCGAATCGCCCGCGGCGAGCGGCGCCGAACCGCTTATTCTTCATAAAGAAACGGAATTTAAGCCGCTTTCGGAAACTAAAAAATCTTTGAAATCTTTAGGCGGATTATTTGGATTTTTAAAAAAGAAAGAAAAGACGGAAGAGACAAAACCGGTAAAGGCGGAAGTGGAAGGAATTGAAATTAGACCGCCGAAAATAGAGGAAATAAAATCCTTCGGCGCGGCTCAGGATAAACCTATTGAAATGAAAGTTAAAGTGGTTAATTATGTGGATACGCCGGAGCAACAAGAATCTCAAGAATCGATTAAAACTGAACAGCATGGAGCAATTGAAATCGCAAAACCGGCGGAAACGGAAGAAAATAAAGAACAGAAAGGAGAGGAAGTGATTGATTTGAGTAAGTTGTGATATGGCGCAATTTCAAGTTCCTCAATTTATAGAGGTTGAAAACAAAATCGTCGGGCCTTTGAGTTTAAGGCAGTTTTTTTATTTAGCCGGCGCGGGCGCTTTCAGTTTTATTTTTTATTTTCTTCTACAAACCTGGCTTTGGTTTCTTGTTACGGCGGTTTTAGGGGCGGTCGCCATTTCTTTGGCGTTTATCAAATATAATGGTCAGCCATTACCAAGGATTCTCCGGTCTGCCTTCGGTTTTTTTTGGAAGCCGCGGCTTTATTTGTGGCAGAGAATTTCGGAGGCGAAAATAGTTTCGATAGAGGAACGGCGAAAAAATCTTAGAGATTATTTTTCGGAAATGCCGTCGGTTAAAAAATTGTGGCAAGATTTGATGACAACAAAAAATCCGATTCCGAAAAGAGAAAAAAATTTGAGAACGCCCTTTTGGGGCAAGCAGCCAGAGGAAAGATTTCAAATGTTTAGAAAAATTACCGGCGAGCGTGAAATTGCCAGAAGGGTGGATTACAGGTAAAAATTAAAAATTAAATATCAAAATGCAAAACGACAAATCAAAATTCAAAAATAAGTTTAAACAAAGACTTTATAGCTTTACCCTCCGACTTGTCGAATTTATTGACAAATTACCAAGCGATAATATTTCTCAAAGGATTGGAGATCAGTTATTAAGAAGTGGCACAAGTATTTTGGGAAATTATATCGAAGGACAAGCGGCAAGCAGCAAAAAAGATTTCACTAATTTCTTTAATTATTCATTGAAGTCGGCTAATGAAAGTAAATTATGGGTTTGTTTACTTCGTGATAGCAAGCGCGTATCTTCAAAGGAGGAAGTTGAATGGTTTTTAAAAGAACTGGACGAAATCGCCAATATTTTTGCTTCTAGCATTTTAACTTTAAAAGGTAAGAAATAATTTTAATTTTTAATATGTAATTTTGATTTTTAATTTTTGATATTTGATTTATAATATAACTATGCCAAAAGAAGCTCAACCAACTCAACAATTTGTCGATATCGAAGAAATCAAAGACGGCGTTTTGATTTTGAAAAACGGAGGATTAAGGAAGGTATTGATGGTTTCCGGAATCAATTTTGAATTAAAATCCGAAGAAGAACAGAATGTTATTACTTACGCCTACCAGAATTTTTTAAACGCTTTGGATTTTTCCGTCCAGATCGTCATTCATTCTCGGAAGATGAACATTGACGGTTATCTTGAAAAATTAAGAGAGCGAGAGAATCTGGAAACCAATGAATTGTTAAAAAATCAAATTTCGGAATATCTGGAATTTGTAAAATCTTTCGTGGAAACAAACGCCGTGATGGCGAAAACTTTTTTTGTCATTGTGCCGTATAACCCGATTGTTATTCCCGGTGGCGGCGCCAAACTGCTCAGTTTTCTCGGCGTCGGCGCCAAGAAAAAAACCGCTCCTTTAGAGCAAACATTAGAACAGAAAATGGCCCAGCTTAATCAAAGGACGGAAGAAGTGATTAACGGATTAAGTCAAATTGGTTTAAGGGTAGTGGCTTTAAATGACGAAGAATTGATCGAATTGTTTTACAATCTTTACAATCCTCAAACTATTGAAAGAAAAGAATTAAAAATTGCCCATGGATAAAATTAAAATTCCTCAAGCTTATACGCCTTCAGAAAAAGACATCAAAAATGTTATCGCTCCGGCCGGGCTGGAAGTTAATCCGAATTATTTAAAGCTCGGCGATAAACTCGTCAGAACGCTTTTTATTTTTACTTATCCCCGCTATTTATCAAGCGGGTGGTTTGATTCAATCATTAATTTGCCGAATCTTTTAGATATTTCTATTTTTGTTCATCCGGTTGACACGGCGATGGCTTTAAGAAATTTACGCAAAAAAACCGCCCAAATCGAAGCCCAACTTTTAGAAAGACAGGAAAAAGGATTGGTGAGAGACCCTGTTTTGGAAACGGCTTTTCAGGATATTGAAATGTTAAGAGATCAACTTCAGCAGGCTCAGGAGAAGCTGTTTAATGTTGGAGTGTACATCGCCATTTACGCCGATTCTTTGGAAGAATTAAATAAACTGGAAGAAAGAATAAATTCCATTTTTGAATCCCGATTAGTGTATGTTAAGCCGTCTGTTTTTCAGCAATTAGAAGGGTTTTGTTCCACCTTGCCGTTGAATTCTGACAAACTTTTAATTCATACGCCTCTAAATTCCGGTCCGGTTTCTTCGATGTTTCCCTTTGTTTCGGTTGATTTGACTTCCGACGAGGGGATTTTATACGGCGTTAACCGTCATAATAATACCTTGGTCGTTTTCGACCGGTTTTCTTTGGAGAACGCCAATTCGGTGATTTTCGCCAAAGCCGGCGCCGGAAAATCTTACGCCGCCAAACTGGAAATTATTCGTTCAATGATGATGGGAGTTGATGTTTTAATCATTGACCCGGAAAACGAATACCAAAAATTGGCAGAATCGGTCGGCGGCAGTTTTTTTAAAATTTCCCTGACTTCGGAAAATCAGATTAATCCTTTCGATATTCCGATAGTGCCTAAAGGCGAAGACCCGGCAGATGTTTTTAAATCCCACATTCTTAATCTTGCCGGCTTGATAAAACTAATGCTCGGTTCGATTCTTCCCGAAGAAGATGCTATTTTGGACAGGGCAATTATGGCGACTTACGAATCTCGCGATATTACGCCTGATAGAAAAGATTTTATGGAAGTTGAACCGCCTCTGCTTTCTGACTTACAGATTGTTTTGGGAAGCACCGAAGGAGGCCGCGGCCTGGCAAAGCGATTAGAAAAATTTACCAAAGGAAGTTATGCCGGGTTTGTCAACAGACCGACAAATATTGATATTAAAAACCGGCTGATTGTTTTTTCGGTAAGAGATTTAGAAGAGCAGCTCAGGCCGATTGCGATGTATATTGTTTTGAATTTCATCTGGAATCTTATTAGGGCTGATTTCAAAAAACGAATAATGGTTGTTGACGAAGCCTGGTGGCTGATGAAATATCCGGATTCCGCCGCTTTTCTTTTTAGCCTTGCCAAGCGTTGCCGGAAATATTATTTAGGTTTGACGACGATTACCCAGAACGTTGAAGATTTTTTGGAATCGCAATACGGCCGGCCGATTATCACAAACTCGGCTTTGCAGTTGTTGTTAAAACAGGCGCCGGCGAGCATTGAGATTTTAACGAAAACTTTCAATCTTTCCGA
>JAJZBA010000002.1 GCA_021799155.1 bacterium
GGCGGCGTTTAAGTCAATATGGTCAAAACCGGTTGAGCGAGTGGTGATTAGTTTGAGATTGGGGAAAGCGTTAATGACTTCTTTATCGACGTTTGAACCGACAAAAACCGAGATAATGTCAAAATCTTTTTGTTCGGGCAGATTATCTTTATCAAGTTTTTGTTTAAAAAATTCCAACCGAAATTCGTTAGTCGTTGGTCGTAAGTTGTTGGTTAAGTAAGGTATTTCCCAATCCTCAATTTCAAAGAAAGCGATTTTCATAGAGTGTTCGCTAATAATGCGAATTTTTGACAAATAACGCGAATTCGCATTATTCACAATTACTTTTATTTCTTTATTTTTATAATTTCGTCAACAACGCCGTATTCTTTGGCTTCTTGAGCTGAGAGATAAAAATCGCGGTCGGTATCTTTTTCTATTCGATTAAGAGGTTGGCCGGTGTGTTTCGCTAAAATCTGGTTTATTTTGTCTTTGATTTTAAGGATTTGGCGCGCCGTGATTTCGATTTCCACCGCCTGGCCGCCGGCTTCTCCCATTACCTGGTGAAGCATCACTTCGGAATTGGGTAGAATAAATCTTTTGCCTTTTTCGCCGGCCGCCAAAAGCACCGCGCCCATCGAAGCGGCGATGCCGACGCAAATCGTCGAAACGTCGGGTTTGATGTATTGCATCGTATCGTAAATAGCCAATCCCGCGGAAACCACGCCGCCGGGAGTATTGAGATAAAGTTTGATGTCTTTTTTCGGGTCTTCGTGCTCCAATAAAAGCATTTGGGCAATTACGGAGTTGGCAACAGCATCGTTAATGGGCCCGCCGATAAAAATTATCCGCTCTTTCAAAAGACGGGAATAAATATCGTACGCTCTTTCACCGTATTGAGTTTTTTCTATGACCGTGGGAATTAAATTCATAAATTTGTATATTATTTTGAATTCAGATATTCGCGATTACTCTTTTTAATTTCTTCTTTTGCAAATTGCGAATCTTCCCAGCCGAGAATTTCTACTTTTTTACCCTGCAATTCTTTGTAAACCTGGAAAAAGTGAGAGATTTCTTTTAAGGAATGTTCGTGCAAAGCGATAATGTCTTTTATATCTTTGATATTGTCGAATCTTGGATTTTTTGCCTGGACCCCTAAAATTTTATAATCTTCTTCATTGGAATCAATCATTTTTAAAAGCGCCACCGGTCTGGCTTCCACTACGCAGCCGGGGAATAACGGGTCGCCGCCTAAAATTAAAATATCCAAAGGGTCGCCGTCGCCGCAAAGAGTTTCCGGAATAAATCCGTAGTCGGCCGGATAATGCATCGGCGAATATAAAACCCGGTCGAGTTTTAGAAAACCGGTTTCTTTATCAAGTTCGTATTTGTTCTGGCTGTTCTTGGGAATCTCAATAATCGCATTGACGATTTCCGGCGCTTTTTCTCCGATTTTTATTTTAGAAATCATTTTTTAATTTTATATTTTTTCTTTGGAATTTTCAATATCTCTTTCCTCGGGCGCGCTTTCCGCAATTCCTTCTTTTATGATTTCTTCCGGTCGTGAAGCCGAGCGGACATCGATTTTCCAGCCGGTCAATTTTGCCGCCAGTCTGACGTTTTGGCCGCCTTTGCCGATTGCCAGACTTAGCTGGTCTTCCGGCACAAAAACTTTGGCTTCGCGGCGCGGCAGTATTTCAACCGAGGCAACTTTTGCCGGTGAAAGCGAAGCGGCGATAAATTTTTCCGGATCATCAGACCATTCGATGATATCGATTTTTTCATTGGCCAACTCGTTGGTAACGGCCATTACCCGCGTACCGCGCTGGCCTACCAAAGAGCCGACTGGGTCGACATTTTCGGCTTTGGAAGCGGCGGCGATTTTGGTTCGACTGCCGGCTTCTCGGGCAACGGCTTTGATTTCCACTAATCCTTCATGGATTTCCGGCACTTCCATTTCAAAAAGTTTAGAAACGAACTTCGGATGGCTTCTTGAGAGAATTAGGCCCGGCATTCTGGTTTCTTCCTGAACGGCCAAAAGATAAAATCTTAATCTTTCGCCAATCCGGAAATGTTCGCCGGGAATCGTTTCGTTATAAAACATAATTCCCATGGCCTTACCCAAATCAACGTAAACATTGCCGCGTTCGATTCTTTGCACCGTACCGCTGACGATTTCTCCTTCCTTGCTTTGATATTCTTTTTTAACGGTTTCTCTTTCGGCCTCTCTTAATTTTTGCAAGACGACTTGTTTGGCTGCTTGCGAGGCGATTCGGCCGAATTCGTCGCGAGTTTCCAGCGGAAATTCTAATTCGTCTCCCAATTGGACATCCGGTTTTATTTTTTTTGCTTCTTCAATCAAGATATGGCGGTCGGGATTAAAAAGAGGTAAGACCTCTTCGTCTTCGATTCTCTCTTTTTGTTCTTCATCTTCTTCTTTCATTCTTACCGTGCTCTCATCAACCGCGGTTTTTATCTGCCAAAATTTAAGTTCGCCGGTTTTTAAATCCAGCTTAGTTTTGATAATCTCGCCTCTTTTGCCGTATTCCTTTCGATAGGCGGCGGCGATCGCCGATTCAATGGCGGAAATCACCGCTTCGGGCTCAATATTTTTTTCGTCGGCAATCTGGTCGATTGCTCTTTTTAAATTTTTTAAATCCATCATGTTAGTAATAAAGTCCGCAACCGCGGACTTTTATTGTTTTAATTTTATTCAATATCAATAAAATGTCAAGGGCTATTTTCTTTTTATGACTTTTTTAACCGCTTCTTTTATGTTTTCCGGCACCAAGCCGTATTTCTTAATTAGATCTTCGGATTTCCCGCTTTCGCCGAAAGTATCTTTTGTTCCGACAAATTCTATCGGCAGGGGACAGTTTTTTGCCAAAGTTTCGGCGACCGCGCCGCCCAATCCTCCTAGGATATTATGTTCTTCAATAGTTACTACCGCTCCGCATTTTTTCGCCAGCTCGATAATTTTTTTCTCATCGAACGGCTTGATTGTATGATTATTCAAAACAATTGTTCCAATTTTTTCTTTTTCCAATTCTTTTGCCGCCAATAAAGCGTTATATAAAACCGGACCGCAGCCGATAATTAAAACTTGCGGTTTTTTACTCTCCCAAAATATTTCCGCTTTACCCGGGATAAAAGGCGTTTCTTCGCTTGTGAAAACAGGCGTTTTTTCGCGGCTGAATCTTAAATAAATAGGGCCTTGAATTTGAGCGCTGGCGATTGTCGCTTTTTTTGCTTCAATGGCGTCGGCCGGCACAATCACTTTCATATTCGGTAAAACCCGCATCAAAGCGATATCTTCTAGCGCTTGATGAGTGGCGCCGTCGTATCCGGTGAGCAGGCCGGCATGATGACCGGCAATTTTAACATTGGCGTCGTTATAGCAAATAGTTGTCCTGATTTGTTCCCAATTTCTTCCCGGAGAAAAAACCGCGTAAGTGGAAATAAAAGGGATTTTTCCGGAAACGTCGAGGCCGGCGGCGATGGCTGCCAGATTTTGTTCGGCGATTCCGACCTGAAAAAATCTTTCCGGAAATTTTTCCGCGAATTTATCGCAGCGGGTGGATTTGGCGACATCGGCGGACAAAACGACAACATCGGGATTTTGCTCGCCAAGAATAATAAGCGCTTCGCCGAAGCCGTCGCGCGTCGGTTTTTGTTCGATATCATCGGAAAAAATTTTATCCGATAATTTAAGTTCCGGGATCAACATAAAACTTAATTGTTTCTAACTCTGCTTTTCGGTTTATAAATATCCGGGTCAATAATTCGTTCAAAACAAGCTCGGCCGTTGTTGTGGGTCCAATTATCTTCGAAATTGTAAGGAGAAACCGGATTTGAAATATCAATTTTACTTTCTTTTGAATCAAAATTAAAATTCGCGCAAAGTTCAAAAGTTAAATTATTTTTAATTTTGTATTCATATGGTTGGCCGGTTTCCGGATCAACTGGCGCTACAAATCCCGAAATGCTATCCCTTAAATTATCAAGCGAATCCGGTAATTTTTCTTTACTGAGCCAAAAATTTACTATTTGGCCTTGAATCAACTGTAAATCATTGACTCTTTCGCGGTCAAATCTGACTAATCGCTGTTTGAACGGCGAACCGGCGATGAAAAATCCCGCAATGACGATAATTGAAACAACGACAATGACTGACCAGATAAAAATTTTGATTTTTGGAGAGAGTTCTCCAATTTTTCTCCTTAAATCGTAAAGATAATATCCGAAAATGCTTGCGCTAACGGCCAAAACCGAAAAAATTTTCAACGAAAATCTGATAGTTAATTCTCCCCGGAGAAAATTATAAATAAGCGCCACCAAGTCACCGATGATAATTACCGCGGCCGCGAAAAGCGTAAAATAAAGCAACCACTTTCTGATTTTAAGTTCGTTTTTTTGCGGATTTCGCTCAATGTCTTTTTTGAGAAATCTGGATGTCCAAAGAAAAACCGGAAAAATAATGATTAACGAAGAAATTGCCCAGCGAATCGGCTCGCCGGCGTTAAAATAATTATTCAACGGGTCCGGAAAATAAATATTGACATATTGAAAAAGCAGAACCAAAACGCTCGTGGCGCTGGCGTAAAGCGCGATGATGTTTAAAAGATGCGTAAAAACGTCTTTCGGCGAACTTTTTATGATTTGGTTTTCATTATTCATATTTTTTATTCATATTCGCTTTTGATTTTACCGTTTAATGTTTTTAATTCTTCAAACGCCTTTCTGGCTTGCTCTTTATTCAACGGCTTGGCGTGCCATTCGTAATCCTGTTCCATAAAGTCAACTCCCTTGCCCGGAATGGTATGGGCGATAATCACGGTCGGTTTTTCGTAAATCGCTTTGGCTTCGTTGACGGCGTCGACGAATTGCTCAATGTTGTGTCCGTCAACTTCCAAAACGTGCCAGTTAAAGGATTCGTATTTGTCGCGCAGCGATTCCAAGGGCATTATTTCTTCGGTAAAACCGTCGCTTTGGATGTTGTTTCTGTCGATAACCGCGGTTAAATTGCTTAATTTATATTTTCCGGCAAACATTGCCGCTTCCCAAATAATGCCGCAATCTTGTTCGCCGTCGGACATTATGCAATAAGTCCGGTATTTTGCTTGCGATGAGCCTGCCGAATCATTTAATCGAGCCGCTAAAGCAATGCCGATTGCTTGTGATAATCCTTCACCCAAAGGACCGGAAGAAGTTTCTATACCAGGCAACATTTTTCTATAAGGATGGCCCTGCAAGCGGCTGCCAATTTTTCTTAAGGTTTTTAATTCTTCAATAGGGAAGTAGCCGGCTCTGGCCAAAGCCGCGTATTGAATCGGACAGATATGGCCGTTGGATAAAACCAATCTGTCTCTATCAGACCAATTCGGATTTTTCGGATTATGATTCAAAATATGAAAATAAAAAGCGGAAAAAATATCAGCCATTCCCAGAGAACCCGCCGGATGGCCGGAACCGGCTTCGGTTAACATTTCAATAACGTCTTGGCGTAATTGATTAGCTGTTTCTTCAAGAAGTTTTATTTTATTTTCATTAAGATTCTCCATTTAACAATATTTAATTAAACAATGTTTAGTTAACTAAACATTTTCCAAGTCGTTGATTTTTTCCAGTCGCCGGCGATGGTGTTCTTCGTTGGAAAATGGCGTTGCCAGCCAGGTTTTTAAAATTTGCTTGGCGGTTTCTTCATCCGTAAATTCCGCCGCCAGAGACAAAACATTGGCGTCGTCGTCGTGGCGCGACAGATAAGCCTGGTCCGGATTGTTTACCAAAGCCGAACGAACGCCTTTGAATTTATTGGCGACGACATCGACTCCGACGCCCGAGCCGCAAATTAAAATCCCCCTGCGATTCCAAAAATCTTGAGAAACCGCCCGGCCAACCAGTTTGGCGAAATCCGGATAATCGTCGTTTTCATCATAACGTTCATTGCCGACATCAACCGCTTCGTACCCCTGGTCTTTTAAGAATTTTTTAAGAGATTCTTTTAATTGAAATCCGCGATGGTCGGAGCCGATATAGATAAGCATATAGGTTTTAGGTTTTAGGGTTTAGGGTTTCTTTTACTTTTAGAGTGTGTTTTAAAAGCATTGCTACATAACCCCATTCGTTGTCGTACCAAGACAAAACTTTTACCAAATTGCCGTCAATGACTTTGGTAAATTTCAAATCGACAACCGCGCCGTACGGTTCGCCGATAATATCGGAAGAAACGACTTGATCTTCAACAATTTTTAAAATTCCTTTCCATTTCGGCGACTCGGCTGCTTTTTTAAAAATTTCATTGATTTCTTCAACCGAAGTTTTTCTTTTACTGATAAAAGTTATGTCGGTAATTGAGCCGGTAATTACTGGAACGCGAAGCGCGATACCGTCGAATTTTCCTTCCAATTCTTTAAAAACTTTGGTTACGGCGATTGCCGCGCCGGTGGTTGAGGGAATAATATTTTGGCTGGCGGCTCGGCCGCGGCGAAAATCATTACCTTTAACCGGACTATCAACAACGGTTTGAGTATTGGTCATGGCGTGAACGGTGTTTAAAACCGCTTTTTCGATGCCGGGATTTTCCGCCATTACGGCGATTACCGGAGAAGCGGCATTGGTGGTGCAGGAGGCGTTAGAAGTGATTTCAAATTCTTTTATTTCGTTTTCGTTTAAGCCGATTAAAACAGTTCTGCCAAATTGGCCGTCGGGGTCTTTTGCCGGAGCGGTTAGAACAACTCTTTTGGCGCCGGCGTCCAAGTGCGCTTTGGCTTTTTCAAACGATTCAAAAACTCCAGTCGCTTCAACAACAATATCAATATTCAAATCTTTCCATGGCAATTTCACCGGCTCCTTTTCGGAAATGAATTTAATTTCTTTGTCATCTATTTTAAAAACGCCTTTTTCCTTATCAAGTCCGACTTCGCCGGGAAAAGCGCGATAAACAGTATCGTATTTGAAAAGATACGCCAGATTTTCCAAATTGCCCAAATCGTTAATAGCGACAATTTCTAGATCAGGTTCGTCAATTGCCTGCCTTAAAAACAATCGGCCGATGCGGCCGAAACCGTTGATTGCTATTTTTGTCGGTTTTCCGTTCATAAATTTCCTTTTTCAATTTCTTTTTTTACTTCTTCATAAATTCCCCCCAGGTTCAGCAGTTTCCCGAACCCTAAGAATATAAAACTTAAAGCAAAATAAACGGTAAAGTGAGCCAAATAAGTAATTTGAATTTCATCGACAAACAATGGTTTGAATAATTCAAAAAATTCAAGCCAGCCGGCCATAATAATAAAAACAATTCCCAATATTAAATAATTTATAAACCCACTCATCAGCGGCAAAACCCTTTTTAATTCCAGGGATTTAATAATTATAAAAATTCCCAACATCACTAGCCAGAAAAGATAAACGTAAAGAAAGGCTTTAATTTTCTCTCCTAAAAGCGGAGCGCCGAAAGCCATGAAAAAGATTGAGAAAATAATAACTAAAAATAATATTATTGTCGGTAAATGAAGATTGACTTCCGATTTTTGGCGGGCGACTCTTAAAATAAATTCTAAACCGATGGCTAAAAAGAAGAAACAAGTAAGATAAAAACCAATTACGGCGGTTTCTATGATTTCTTGTCCGAGAGGCAGAAATCGAATCCAGAGAAATTCCAATATATGAGCGACGGCCAACACGGAAAAAGCCGTCAGGGAAAACCTCATAAATTTTTTGAAAAATTGGTCTTGAAGATGGTAGCGGGTAAAAATTCTGTAAATTACCAAAGCGGCGAAAAATGCTCCGATTAAATGAATAAGGCCGGTGTCGTAAAAATATCGGCCGTTGCCGATTAATTCGGCCGCGGCAATGATGAGCAGATTAACAATTAAAATAACGTAGAGGTTTAAAAATTTTTCCGCTTTCTCAATCATTGTTTAAATTATACAAATTAATTAAATGAAACACAACAACCCCAAAAGCGACGGCAACATTAAGCGATTCTTTTTTGCCGTACATCGGAATTTCTAGGATTTTATCGGCTCTTTTTAAAACAGATGGCGGTAAACCGCTGACTTCATTTCCTAAAACCAGAACGATTTTTTTAATACTATCACGCGTGATAGTATTTTTAAATTTAATTTTATAATACGGCAAAGATTTTTTTGATTGTTCAATCGCAAAAATTTTATATTTGTCGCGTCGGAGTTTGTCTATTAAACGAGTTGTTGATTTACAATATTCCCATTCCACATATTTTTCCGCGCCGAGTGAAATTTTTATTAATTGTTTTCGCGGTTTTCCGAATTCATCCACCGGCGCCGGCGTAATGCCGCAGAGATAAATTTTTTCCACGCCGGCGGCATCCGCCGTTCGAAAAATCGAGCCGACGTTATGAAGAGAGCGGATGTTATGAAGAATGACAATCATTTCCTATTATTTTATTCTAATCCAATTTTCATATACCAGTCGGCGTTATTTTCAGTAGTGAAATCACTAAAAGCGTCATTTTGCAATCTGGCGCTCCAGGCTTCGCCAAAAGCGTAGGGATTGGCGTTGCTTTCAATTACTCGCCAGTCATTTCCGTCCCATCCTCCTCCGCCAAGATAGTTTTCCACGCCTAAAACTAACCAGTATTTAGTGCCCGCGTTCAAAGAAATAGGATTATTGAAACCAAAAGTCATATCCTGATTACCGTCGGTTCCGAAAACATTTGTCATTATTGCTTCTCCTAATTTTTGACCGGGATTTGGATGATTACTTCCGTCATCTTCGTAAATTGCCAATCGCAAATTAGCAGTATTATTTTTAACCGCGTGCTGAATTTTTAATACAACTCTGTTTATATTAAGAGTTGTGGTTGCTGTAATGCTTTGAAGCGCCACAAATTCTTTTTGGGTGCCGTCTTTTTTACCAAAAGGAATGCTTGAAGAAGCATTGGCTTCGGTTTGCGTTATGTAAAAAACAGTTTCCGGATAAGACCATTGGATTTCAGACAGATAATTGGAATAATTGCCGAAATCATCTTTGGTGCGAACGCTGATTGAAAGATTATCTCCGGGCGAGACGAATTTTGTCGTAGCGGTGGCGGTGCCGACGGACAGCCATTCGGTCGAAGAAGCGTATTGAATTTCATAAGTCAAAAGAGAATCAAGAGTGTCGGAGTCGGCCGCTTTTGGCCAGTCGATGTCCAAGCGGGAATTCGGTTTGTCAAAACTAAAATTAATAGAGCCGGTTAATTGAGGCGGTTGGCGATTGGGTTGATTGCCGAAATAATATTTTGTTTTATCGACGGCGATCAATTGAAAATAAGGGCCGCCGAAGGAATAAGGAGAATAAAAGGCAAGCGTCAGATAATCTTGGTAATTTAAAGCCAGTTCGGAAGTCGAGCTGGCGACTTGAATAATGAAATGATTGTCTTCCAGTTCGGAATAGCTAAAACTGATATTATTGGCCCCGCCCTCGGTACCGCAATTTTGAGAAATATCCGGCAAAAGAAGGGAATTCTTCGCGATAACCGAACCGCCGGAACAGTGTTTGTATTTTACCGCTAAAACATTTTCCAAATCATCGGGCTGATAAGGTTGATTGTCGATATTGAATTGTTTTTGGGCATCGCTATTTAAATAAAAAACCAAAAGTTTCCAATTATCGTTTGCTGAACCGCGGTATAAATCCGGTATAAAAGGATATTGATTGTAATAGGCGTCAATAAGATAATCGGCGCTCGAATCTCGGGGGTCTTGGTAAAAATATAATCCCACGAGAAAACTCGGAACCGAAGTTGTTGAAGTCGCCGATGCCGAACCAAAACCGTCTTTATCAAAAGCCTGAAGGGAAAATTGATAATCGCGGCCGATTTCGTTGATAGAAAAACTCGTTGAGGTAGCGCTTGTTTCGATATCCGAGAAAGTTGAACTGCTGTTGCTAGTATCGGTTATTTTGTAAGTGATTGAGGAAGTGGCACCGCTATAATCTTGTGAAGCGTCCCATCTTAAATTTAAATTCATCGTGTTGGAATTGTATTGAATTGTGAAATTTTGCGGCGTAGTCGGCGCGTTGCGCGGCTCCGGCAAACTTTGGGAATTTTGCGGATTGGGATTGTTACGAATTTCAAAGTCTGCGCTGGTCTGTGTATAGTCCGCGCCAGTCTGTGCCGTGTCGCAGCCATTTCCTAAAAACTCGCCGTCCAGTTGACTGGATACGCATTGATTGTCCGATAAAGCTTTGCGTTCCAAGCTTTGGCCGGCTTCGATGTTTGAATAATTTATCTCATCGATAATTTCATCATTATTATTGTAAAGCGTAATTACATCGTCATTGTCGGATAAGCGGTAGGAATGAGAATAAATAATATCCGGAGAACTTGATGACGCTTGATACTCCGGACTGGCGATTAAAATAAATCCTTTTGCCGGAATAATTTTATTTTGAAAATCATCGGCTTTGACCAAGGTTTGAGTGGAAGTGGAATTTGCCGAAGGTCGTCTTTTTAGAGAATAGCCGGTTAAATCGATTTGATTATTATTCGGATTATAAAGTTCGATAAATTCTTCATCCGAATGGCCGGTGCCGGCGCCGGCCATAATTTCGCTGATTAAAATATGATTAACAAAAAAGGCGCCGGGCGCCTCGTTTGATTGATTATTTTCTTCAGAAATTTGGCAGGTGTTTGATTGCGCTTTCGGACTGGGACAGGCTTGAGTTTCAAAATCATCGGCGTTGTTGTTGGTGTCGACAAAAATGTTGTTTTGAAATTTTCTTTGGATGCTTTGTCCGTCTGTGGGGTTTGACGCGCACGCGCCTTCGCAATCATTCGCTTCTCCCCAGCCTACTTTATCAGCCACTTCAGCGTTGGGATTTTTAAGTTGAATCGTATTTGATTCGGTAAGAGTTAATCCGTTTAAAACAATATCCGCTCCTTCCAACGACTCGCGTGAAATCAAAAAATAACCGTAAGCAGTGATGGTTTTATTTTCAAAATAAGTTTTGGAAACTAAGGAAGTAAAAGTATCGCCTCCTTGAGTTTTTCTTTGGATATACCAGTTTGTCAAATCAACGGCGGAATCGTTCAGATTATAAAGTTCGATAAATCTGTTGGAGGTTGGCGATAGTTGAATTTCGTTGATTAAAATTTTTTGATACTGGGTTGGAGATTGATTGTTGCTTAAAGAATTAGATGATGTATTATTTTCGTTTGAATTTGACGGCGTCGCACTGCCGCTACTATTACTTGTGATAGTAACGGTCGACGCTGAATTTTCCGCTTTCGGCGTGCCGGAAATATTATTATAAGCGGCGCCGTTGTAAGTATGCCAGGAGAAACTTGTGGTGAGCCCAGCCGAACCATCCCGTTCCATTGTCCGTTTTTGAGCGCTGTCGCCGGCCGGCCAAGCGGGGTTTGTCAAAACTTCGTCGATTAAATTGCATTGGTTATCAAAAAGTCGCAGTCCTTCATTGGAATTGGAAAGCGCGCCGGTGTAAATCAAATCAGCGGTAATATAAGGGACAGAATCGTCATTTGTCCGCTCCAATAAAATAAATCCGCCGGCCGGAATCTTAGTTTTATTCATAAAGTTAAAATTTATTTTGATTTGCTCGTTTTGATCGATAAGTTGCCAACCGGTTAAGTCAACTTCGCCGCCGGAAATATTTTTCAATTCAATCCATTCGTCGTTGGCGCTGTTCGTTGTTCCCATCCAGGCGACTTCGTTGATGATAACTTTTTGGCGAGAAGGGGACCGGCTGGTGTTAAAAGAGCATTCTTTTTGCGCGACCCGTTTCGATTGTTGCGGTTGCTGCTCCGTTAATTGATTTTTCGGCGGTTGTTTTTGTGAATCTTCTTGTTTGTCATTTTTTTCTTCGTCTTCTTTTATAATCTGCGGCGATTGGACATTTTTATTTTCCGAAGTTTTTTGGTTCGACGCTTGAGTTTGGTTTTTGTTTTGATTTTGATTTTCATCTTTAGGTTGTTGTTCCGAATCCGTCTGTTTGGCCTGCCCCATATAATCCAGTTGAAAGCGGGATTTATTCGGGGTTGGTTGAACATCTTCCGATTCGTTTTCACTTTTTTGTTCGTCGGTTTGATTATCTGTTTGATCCAAACTAATTTGTCCTGCGGGCTGAAATCGGTTGTCGTCGCCGGAAGCGCCGGAAAAGAAATTACTGACAGAAGAAACAGTATTTTTTGTTAATGAGATTGTTTGAGCAAAGAATGAGACAGCAGCATTTTTTATTTTTGCCAATTCTCCGGTTAAAGAAATTCTGGGGATTCTAAAATAATTAAACGGAGAAAAATCATAAACTATGGAGTGGGGAGAATATTCTTTTTTAAGCTCAATTTCTTTATGAAATAAATCAATTACGCCCGCGCCATTTAAAACAGCTTGGCGAGAAAGGCGAGTGAAGTAGGCGTCGAGGATTGGATAATATTCTGATTCATTTCTTGCTAATAGATAAACTTTTTGAAATTCGTTATTATCATCGCGTTGAATTTTAATCTTTGTTAGTGGAAATTCTTTTCCATTTTCGTCTTTTCCATATCCAAAATTTCCATCATCTCTGATAATTTTTGGAAATTGATATTTAGGGTCGTTAATTGTATCTTTGGAAAAGAAATATTTATTGGAATATTCGGCTAAAGAAATTAAGTATTCATCAATGGAATTTTTTTGTATCGGAGAAAGTCCTTGATTTTTAAAATTAACAGCAAGATTTAAATTTTCTTTGATCGTTGTTCTATTATACTTTTTCAGATATTCTTCGTAGGGCGAGCCGTAATCTTCTGTTGCTTTTTCCAATTCATGCGCGTGAGTGTCGTTTCTGGTATGTTCCGGCACGGTTGCGTCCTCAATTAAATGAAGAATATATCCCAAAATCTTATAAGATTCTTCTTCGTTTCCTTTTATCATTTCCAAAATTCCTTGCTCCCATGTTTTGGCGCCTTGGTAAAATTTGTATTGCGCTTGCAGTTGTTCATTATGCAGCCAATTCAAAGAAGAAACCGGCGCAATACCGTAGGGTGCGATAAGATTTTTGGAAACTATTTGCACGGTTTCAGCATCGTATTTGCCCGTATGTTCTCCGCTCCAACCTGTTTTATTAATAGGGTCGTAAAAATGGTTAATCCATCTCGGCGGCGTATCTTCCAAAATAGAACCTTCAATAATCCATTCTTTTTGTTGGGGAGTTAATTTTTTATCCGGAAAAGATAAGTTATAAAAATCAACGATTTCATCGGTTAAAGCCGGATGAGTGGTTTGATCATCGTAGGCATTGGCAAGGTTTATATTTATAAAATAAAAAGAAGAAAAAATAAGAAAAACAATAAAAATAATTTTGAATTTTAAATTGCCATTTTGCATTTTGAGTTTTGATTTTTTGAATTTATTTTTATATTTCTATTATTTTCCAGATATCGTTTGGATATTTTTTAAAACTAACCGAAAAATCATATCCATCAATCTTTGTTTCCATAAATGCTCTTTTATCATAATCCCAAACTTGATATAGACGGCTTACATAATCTTCTTTCGACTCAGACATAGAATGTTCTTTGATTTCTTTTTCGTACATTTGTTCAAGTTGAGCATGTAAATCAACGATTTTTACTTTCCGTAAAATATTTAATATATATTTAACATTCTCCGGTTTAGAATTTTTTAATCTCTTCAATTCTTTCTCTTGATAATCTCCAATAAAATATTTACTTGCCAACTCATAGTCGCCTTTTTCAACCGCCTCAATATACATTTGTAAGGTCTCTTGCGGAGTTTTGCCGCCGTACGTATCAGCCATTGCTCGTTCATAATCTTCCTGCTGCCATTTTTTGATTTGCTCCTCAGCTTTTTGAGCAACTTTCATATCTTTCCAGTATCTATATTTTTGCCAACCCCAATTGCCGGCAATAAGCAAAATAAAAACACTGAGAATAATTCCCAAAAATCCAACTAAAAACTTCCAATATTTTGTTTTTGATTTCTCCGTTTTTTCGGGAGAGAGATTAAGATTTTGTTCCTCCATAGTTTTGATTTTTTAAAAAATAAAAAGGGCTCACGCCCCCTCACTAGGCATAAATACTATTTAATTTTCACCGACCAACTATATTATAACAAATTTATTTTTAACTAACTTGTGGATAACTCATTTGGTCAAACAAATATGCGATCGCATATTTGTTTGACCAATTTTATCGATATGAATTATTATGGTGTGAATTATTATGATTGTGACTTTAGATGCTGGTAAATGTTCAAAACCGCTTTGATGGCGTCGCCGATGGCAATGTTGATTTGGTTGTACAAAACATCGCTGACGTCGCCGGCGGCCCAGATGCCTTCGCAAGTTGTTTTTTGAGTTTTACAATCAACAATAACTTTTCCGTTTTGGTTAATTTCCGCTAAATTTTTTACTAAATCGCTGTTCGCCTGATAGCCGATGGAAACAAAAATGCCTTCTATCTTTAATTCTTTTATTTCTTCACTGTTTCGGTCTTGATATTTCAAACCTTTAACAAAATTATCGCCGAAAATTTCCCGGATTGCCGCCATCGTGATAAATTCAATTTTTCCGGATTGTTTTGCTTGGTCGATATAAACTGGATCGGCGCGGAAAGAATCGCCATATTCAAGAACGTAAATTTTTGAGGCGTAAGGTAATAAATCCAAAACCGCGTAAAAGCCGGAATTGCCGCCGCCGACAACCGCCGCGATTTTGTTTTTCATCAAAGGCGCGTCGCAAGTCGAGCAATAAAAAACACCTTTACCCTCGAATTTTTCTTCACCATCGACTTTTAATTTTTTCGGAGAACTTCCCAGAGTCAGTAAAACGGCTTTAGTTTCAAAAGTTTCGTCTTTATCGGTTTTGACGATAAAGAAATTATCCTGTTTTGTTATAGAAGTCGCTTTTCTTCCGTTTTTAATTTCAATACTTTCTTGGTCTCTCACGTGTTCTTCCAGTCTTTTTGCCATCTCGATTCCGGAAATCGACTTAAAGCCGATAAAGTTTTTTATTTCTGCGGCAATCACAGCCTGACCGCCGAAATTTTCGGCAATCAACAGTGTTTTAATTTTTTTTCTGGCGGCGTATACGCCTGCCGCCGCGCCGGCCGGTCCGCCGCCTAAAATAATTAAGTCGTACATAATTTTATTATAATATAAAATCCGCCCCGCCGAAAGCGGGACGGATTTTAAATAAAATTATCGTTTCTACAATCCCAATGCCTTATCTATTTCCGGTTGATTAAAACCGATGATGATTTTACCGTCAATATCGATTACCGGAACGCCCATTTGCTGGGACTTGGCAATCATTTCTTCCCTCGCTTTATCGTCGACGGAAACGTCGTAATCTTCGTAATTCACGCCCTTTTCTTTGAAATATTCTTTTGTCATTTCGCAATAAGGGCAGGTCGGAGTTGAATAAATTTTAACCATAAATTTGAATTATTGTTGTGGAATCGAAGGCGCTGAAGGTTTGGCGCCAAACAATTGCCATAAAGCGGAAATCGCTATCAGGATGCCGACAATCACGTTGCTCCATAAAGCCGTCGAAATATCGGAAAAACCGAGGATGTAGGGAGAAACGAGAATCCAGAGGCCTAAAACTAATTGAACCCAATTAAGATTTTTCATAATTAAATTTTAATTAATTTTTCGACCCTTTATTAATGTTGTTGGAATTTATAAGCGAGGCTCAATGCCGAGAGAAATAAATTTCACTACCACATTGAGCACCAGCCAAAATTTTACGAAGTAAAATTTAGGCGGGTAAGGGTTTTATAGCTCCGACGTCCCGTCGGAGACAAAACTCTTTATCTTCGAAACGGTCGCGGACCTCTTCTAAAGGCCTGTTTTTTTTCGCGGAAGCAATCGCGGCACATTAATCTGTCTGATTTTTCCGGATCCGGCTCGAAAGGAAGTTCGGTAATTTCAGCGCCGCACTTCGCGCATTTCCAATTGCCTTGGTACATCTTGCGGGGCTCAAATCCGCCCCCGTTATCGTTATTGTAAGCCATTTTACCTTAATAATATAAATTTAATCGTCCCTTTTTGTCCTTAGCCTAAGGCAAAATAGCTTTAAACGAATTATTGCCGCTAGTTTTGTCTTAAACCTGCCTGCACAGGCAGGACTATTATAATAAGTTTATTTTTTCGTCAGCGCTTCGTCAATAGCCTGAGAGAAAACGCTATAAGGATAAGCGCCTTGAATCATTTTGTCGTTTATAAATATTGTAGGCGTGGAAATTCGTTCCATTACGCTTTTCGCTTCTTCGATGTCTTTCTGAACTTCGTTTTCATATTTTTTTGAATCAAAACACGATAAAAATTCATCGGTGTTCATTTTTAAATCCGAAGCGATTTTTTTGAAAAGATTTCTATTAAGATTGCCGTTGTGTTCTTGATCGTCTTTGATTTCTTCATTGAATAAAGCATCGTGATATTGCCAGTATTTGCCCTGATCTCTGGCGCATTCGGCCGCTTGAGCCGCCGCCGTTGATTCCGGACCAAGAAAAGCCAGGTCTTTAAGAACCATTTTTGCTTTGCCGGTTTCGACGTAATTTTTTCTGATTAAAGATTCGGTTTCTTTAAAAAATTTTCCACAGAACGGACATTGGTAGTCGCTGAAAATAAAAATCGTTATCGGCGCGTTCGGGTCGCCCAAAACTACGTCGTCGTCGATTTGCGGTTTTGAGAATTCGGCCGTTTTTGGCGCTTCTTCTTTTTGATCGGCGGTTTTAGTATTTTTCGCTCCGGTGGAATAAATTAAAGCGCCGGCAATCAGAATCGCGGCAATCAGAATACTGTACGGCAAAAGATAATCTTTTTGTTCTTTCGTTTTTTCTTCCATTAGTGTTATGTCTAATAGTAATAACTCGATTTATTCAACTTATACTACTGGGTATGTTAAAATATTAAAATACAAGAGTCAACTATGCCCAGCATGAGCCCCGTAGAACAGCGAATCTGTCTACGGGATTAGTCCGGCAGAGAACTTTGTTCTTCTGCTGGAAATTTCAGCGATTTTTATAAAGAAAAATCGCAAAGAAAACTGGGCAAGATAATAAAGATTTTACAATAATTAAAGTTGGGAATTAAAAATGAATCATTACAATTAATCATTTGAAATTCCTCTACTGGGTATGATTGAATATTTTACTTCGGCTTTGGTGCTTGACGCGGAAGATGTCGGTGAATTAGACAAACGGGTTTTTTTGTACACTAAAGAATTAGGGAAGGTAGTTGCCAAAGCCAAAAGCGCCAGAAAAATTACTTCAAAATTGGCGGCTTATCTCGAGCCTTTTAATTTTATCAAAATCCGCCTAATTGAAAAAAACGGTTTTCAAGTGGTTGATGCCTTGAATTTTGGCAAGATTGAAATTTCGCCGGAAAATTTCGCCTTTCTTCAATTTATTAAAGAAATGACTTTTGAACTTCAGCCGGACAAAAAACTTTGGTTTTATTTGCGAAGGAAAAAATTTTCTTATCGCCAGGTTTTAAAAATTTTCGGCTTTGATCCCGATTTTGCCGGCTGTCGGGTTTGCGCTAAAAATCCAGTCGCTTATTTTTCTAAAACCGATCAGATATTTTTTTGCCGCCAATGCGTTGCGCGGGGTTTTAAAATCCCGAAAAATGATTTAATATTATTGGAGAAATAAATTTATGTCGATTCAGACTTCTTGGCAAGAGGAAAAAAAAGAATTTAAAGAATCCGATGTTTCAAAAAAGATTGGTTTTTTCGGTAAACGTTTTTTTTGGACATTAATAATTATAGGATTAATTGCTCTTTTTGCCGGCGGTTTTTATTTTTATCAATATTTTACAACCCGCGACGTCGCCCTTTCGTTAAAAACTCTGGAGAACGTTTATACCGGCGTCCCTTTTAATCTTGAAGTTGAGCTTTCAAATAATTCCGACAAACCCTTAAACGATGTCAAACTTTCGATGATTTTGCCCGAGGGAACGGCTCTTTTAGGAGAAGACATTAATAAAAGAGTTTACAACCAAAGTTTCGGCAATCTGGAAAAAAACGCCGTTCTTTCCGAAAAAATTCCAGTTATTGTTTTCGGCGGCGAACAGTCGCTTAAAAAATTTGAAGTCGTCGCTTCTTATTTTCCGCCGAGTCTGGGACCGAAGGCACGTTTTGAAACAATTAGAAGTGTAGAGGTATCGGCTCGGGAACCGGCGATAAAATTTGATTTAATCGCGCCGCAAAAAGTTTTAAATAACGAAGATTTTGAAATTGAGATTAATTATCAAAATATTTCCGGAATCGATTTACCCGGAGTAGAGTTGGAACTTCAGTATCCGCAAGTTTTCACTTTCATCAATGCCGATCCGAAGCCGACATCGGGAAATAATTTCTGGAAAATCGGCGGCTTGGCGAAAAACGCCGAAATGAAAACAATAGTTCTTTCCGGAAAAGCGCTTGGCGCCGAGCAGTCCTTTTTTGAAATTAAAAGCGTGTTGAGAGTGGAATTTTTCGGTCAAAAATATTTAATTGCCGAAAAAACTTCCAGCATCAATATCGCTTCTTCGCCTTTGTCTTTGAGCATCGGCGTTGAAGGACAAAATAGTGAGATTGCTTTTCCTAATTCTAGTTTGAGATACAAAATTGTTTTTCGCAATAATTCCAATATCGGCTTAAACGACGCGGTAATTAAAGCGAAGCTGATAGGCGAGATGTTTAATGTTCAAGAACTAAGAACTTCCGGATTTTTTGATTCTAGAAATAACACCATTGTCTGGAACGCCGCCAATACTCCGGCTTTGCGGTTGATTCCGCCCGAAAGTCAAGGAACGGTTGAATTTGAAATCAAAACCAAAGAACTTTATCCGCTCAAAAGATTGAGCGATAAAAATTTTGTTTTGAAAGTTGAAGCCGAAATTTCTTCGCCTACGGTTCCTTATTACGTCGCCAGCGATAAAACAATCGGTTTGACGAATTCGGAAATTAAAGTCGCCGGCGCCGTTGTTCTAAACGCCGGAGCGAGTTATTTAAAAGGTTATTGGCCGCCGAAAGTAAACAAGCCGACCACTTTTACGATTAAATGGATGATTAAAAATTATTCAACCGACATTTCCAACGTTGAAGTTAAAGCGTTTTTGCAATCGGGTGTTCGTTTTATCGGCAACGCGAAAAGCAATGTTAATTCCGTGCCGATTTATAATGAAAGAACGCAAGAAATTATTTGGCAGATTGCTCAAATTCCGGCGACCAAAGGAGTGATTTCCAAACCGGTGGAAGCATCTTTTCAAGTTGAAGCGATTCCCAACATCACTCAATTGGGTGAAAAAATGCCGTTGATGAGCCAAACAATTCTCGAGGCTTTCGACGAATTCGTTAAAATTGAATTGAAAAATTCCGCCGGAGAATTATTTAGCGAACAAAATATTATAAAATAAAAATTATGTCCGATAACATGGATTTAATGACAAAAATAGTTTCTTTATGCAAGCGTCGAGGATTCATTTTCCCCGGAAGCGAAATTTACGGCGGCTTGGCCGGTACCTGGGATTATGGCCTTCTCGGAGTTGAACTTAAAAACAACATCAAAAACGCCTGGTGGAAAAAATTCGTTCATCAACGGGATGATATGGCCGGGATTGAAAGCGCGATTTTAATGAACACTAAAATTTGGATGGCGTCCGGCCATGTCGATGAATTTGTCGATCCGATGATTGATTGTAAATCCTGCAAATCCCGTTTTCGCGCCGACCACCTGATGGAAGGCAAATACGGAGAAATAAAAACAATTGCCGGAAAACCGGCTTGTCCGATTTGCGGTAAAACCGAGCTAACCGAAGCGAGAATGTTCAACATGATGTTTAAAACTTACATCGGTCCGGTGGAAGAAACCAGCCATCTTGTTTACTTAAGGCCGGAAAACGCTCAAGGAATTTTCGTTAATTTTAAAAATGTTCTCGATACGGCGCGCCAGAAACTTCCGTTCGGTATCGCTCAAATCGGCCGAGTTTTTCGAAATGAAATTACGCCGGGCGATTTTATTTTTCGGACGCGGGAATTCGAACTGATGGAATTTGAATATTTTGTCGCTCCTGAAAAATGGCAAGAATATTTTGAAATATGGCTGAAAGAAATCGCCGGCTGGTTAGATTTTTTAGGTTTGGATAAAAAGAAAATTCGTTATACCGAAATTCCAAAAGAAGAGCGCGCCCATTATTCGGAAAGAACGATTGATATTGAGTACCAATTTCCTTTTGGAACAAAAGAGCTTTGCGCCATTGCTTACCGGACAGATTATGATTTAAAAAGACACATGGAGTTTTCCGGAAAAGATTTAACTTATTTTGACGAGGAAACCGGAAAGCGATTTATTCCTCACGTTATTGAACCGACTTTTGGTTTGGATAGGGCGTTTCTCGCGGTTATTGCCGAAGCTTATAAAGAAGAGGAAGTCAAAGAAGGAGAAACGCGTGTTGTTTTGCAACTCCCTAAACAATTGGCTCCGGTAAAGGTCGCGGTTTTCCCGCTTCTTGCGAATAAGCCGCAATTAGTTGAGAAAGCCCGTGAGATTTATAAATTATTGAAGGCGGCAAATAATTTAACCGTAGCTTGGGATGATAGAGGCAATATCGGCAAACGCTATTATTCCCAGGACGAAATCGGCACGCCTTATTGTATTACCGTTGATTTTCAAACTTTGGAAGACGACACCGTTACCGTCCGCGACCGCGACACAATGAAACAGAAAAGAATGAAAATTGAAAACTTAAAGGATTATCTAATTTTTTAAAAATTCGTTATAGATTGTTTAGACTTAAATTTCTGAAAAGTGGATTTTATCAATACTTTGAAAAGAAACTTTTTCCGGGTCGAATTTCAGTTTTACCGTTCCCAAGGGGCCGTTGCGGTGTTTGGCGATAATGATTTCCGCAGTGTTTTGTTCTTCGGCCGTTGGGTCCATTTTATCGCGGTCTTTGCGATAAATAAAAAGAACCACATCAGAGTCTTGTTCTATTGAACCTGATTCTCTCAAGTCCGCCAAGCGCGGAATTTTTAAATCTCTTTGCTCCACTGCACGCGATAGCTGGGCCGCGGCCAAAACCGGAATTTCTAGTTCTCGCGCCAATCCTTTGAGTCCGCGGCTGACTTCGGTCATGGCGGCAACCATGTTGTCGGTATTGTTTCGCGGCTGAATCAACTGAAGATAATCGACGACCAGCAATTTCAAGCCGTGTTCCGCCTGAAGTCTTCTCGACATTGAACGGATTTGGATAATATTCGCCGAAGGTGTGTCGTCGACAAATATCGGCGCTTTCGATAACCGGTCCAGGGCTTCTTGAATCATTTCAAATTCGATTTCATCGGTTAGCCGGCCGGTTCGCAATTTCCAAAGCGCTACTTTGGCTTCGGCGGCGATTAAGCGGTCGATAATCTGGTCGCGCGACATTTCCAAAGAAAAAATTCCAACCGGCATTCCGGTTTTAATGGCGGCGTTTCTGGCGACATCGAGACATAATGCCGTTTTACCGAGTGAAGGGCGGGCGCCTAAAACTATCAAATCCGATTTTTGCAAGCCGGAAAGATAATTATCCAATTCATCGAATCCGGTTGTGATGCCGCGCAATCCTTTTTCTCCGCCCTGATGGAGTTTTTCGATTCTTTCATAAGCGGCTTTCAGTTCGTCTTTAATTGGCACGAAATTTTGGGTTCTGGACCTTTGGCTGATGGAAAAAATTTTTTGCTCAACGTCGTCGAGCAAATCCTCCGGGTCTTCGGAAGTGTCAAAAATTTTTTCATTGATTTCCGAAGAAGCCTTAATAAGATCGCGGAGAACTTTTTTTTGACGAACGATTTTGGCGTAATAAGAAATATGAGTGGCGGTCGGCACCGAATTTATCAAGTCTGTCAGATAAGAAGAGCCGCCGATGTCATTAAATTGATTTTTGTCTTTCAGTTTTTTGCTGACGCTCAAAATGTCAATCGGTTCGTTTTTTTCGAAAAGTTCCAGAATCGCTTCAAAGATTTTAGAATGAGCCGGCTGATAAAAATCGGCGGAAGTAATTAAATCCGCCACCCGGATAATGGCGTTTTTGTCCAGCATCAACGCTCCCAAAACCGAGCGTTCGGCTTCAATGTCTTGAGGGGGTAATTTTGGGTCCATAAATAGTGTCTTCTATTTTATATCCTAATTCTTCTATTTTCTTTCGCAAGGCGTCGGCTTGAACAAACTGTTCATTAGCTCTTAATTTTTCGCGCTCTTGCGCTAATTGTTTGATTTTTACAGGGATTTTTAGCGGCTTGATTTTATCCAAACCGAGCCCTAAAACTTTATCAAATTTAAGAAGGAGCCGCCTTTTTGTTTTTTGAGAAAGATTATCGTCTTTGATTATTTGCCAGATTAAAGCTACGGCTTTTGGAGTGTTTAAATCGTCATTAATCGCCGACAAAAATTCTTTCTCGTATTTTTGTATTTTTTTGTCGTCATCAGTCGTCAGTCGTCGGTCGTATGTTGTGACTCGTAGGTTGTTGGCCAAATTGTCCAAAGCATTTTGCGCCGCCTCAAGCGATTGCCAAGTGAAATTTAATTTTGAACGATAATGCGAAGTCAAAACTAAATAGCGAAAGGCGAGCGGATTTATTTTTTTATTTTCCACGTCTCTTAGAGTTAAAATGTTGCCGAGCGATTTAGACATTTTTTGTTCGTCAACTAAAAGATGTTCGGAGTGTAGCCAAAAGCGGACGAATTTTTTTCCGGTGGCGGCTTCGGACTGGGCAATTTCGTTTTCGTGGTGAGGAAATACTAAATCAACGCCGCCGGCATGAATGTCTAAAATCGGACCCAGATATTTCATGCTCATTGCCGAACATTCAATATGCCAGCCCGGTCGGCCGTTTCCCCAAGGACTTGGCCAACTCGGTTCACCGGTTTTAGCCGATTTCCACAAAACAAAATCTCGCGCCTCTTCTTTCTTATATTCATCGGCCGAAACGCGGGCGCCGATTTTAACTTTTCTTTTTTGCGAGATGTCCTGCGCCTGCACT
>JAJZBA010000046.1 GCA_021799155.1 bacterium
CCAGCTTTCTTACAAGTTTACTCTCTCTCTCTCTCTCTCTCTCTCTCTCTCTCTCTCTCTCTCTCGAACTTAGTTGAAGCTTTAAAAATTTTCATTATTTAGAATTATAACATATTTTAATAATCAAGATGTGGATAACTTTTTACGCGCTCCCAACCGGAGTCGAACCGGTGTTTGATGGCTGAGAACCACCTGTCCTAGACCACTAGACGATGGGAGCATTCTCTATTTGTTTAATTTCCTCTACAACTTTTTCTAATCCAACCGCCCTTGACGCTTTTATTAAAACTAAATCTCCTTTTTTAATCAAATCCTGAGTTGCCAAAGCGGCTTCCGAAGCAGTGTCAAAACTTAAAATTCTACTTTTGTTTAATCCCGCGCTTTCGGCGGCTTGGGCGATAAATTTTGCCCGCGGCCCGACGGTAATCAAAACATCAACGATTTCTGCAACCAATCTGCCTATTGATTCATGCGCTTCGATAGAATACTTGCCTAATTCCAACATATCGCCGAGTACCGCAATTTTACGTATAGTCGGTTTATCCGCCGGAGCCTTGGCGAAGGCGGACAAACCTTTTAAAGTTTCCAGCGCTTCCGTCATTGAAATAGGAGAGGCGTTATAAGCGTCGTCAATAATATAAGTATCTTTAATGCCTTTAATTAAATTCATTCTTCCCTTTTCCGGTTTATAATTCAACGATAATGCTTCGGAAATTTCTACCAAATTCAAATCAAAAATCAAACCGACGCAAGCCGCCGCGGCCGCGGCATAAGCCTGGGCTTTTCCGAAAGTGTTTTTTAAAACCACCGGCACAAAACTGCCGGCGTACTCAAGTTTAAAATAAATTCCGGCCGGCCTTCCGTTTTCAATATGGTTTTCTAAAGCGCTGATTTTAATATCCGCTCCTTCACCAAAACCGAAAGCAATTACCTTGGCTCGGGTTCGTTCTTTTATTCTTATTACGATTTCATTGTCAAAATTTAAAACCGCGAAACCGTTAGCCGGCAAATGCTCTATTAATTTTGATTTTTCCTTTGCCACCGCTTCAGGTCCGCTGAAAAACTCAACGTGAACCGGAATTTCGCCAACCGCCGTAACAATTCCAATGTAAGGCTTGGCGATTCCTAAAAGCTCTTTGATATCCCCCGGCCGATCCGCAGCATATTCCAAAATTAAAATTTCCGGATACCCACCTTTGCTAAAGCTTCGGCGGGCAGGCGCGGATTTTTTTAAAAAAAGAAGCTGGAAAATGCCGTAAAAAATTACTTTAATCCAGAAAAATAATTTTTTAAATCTTTTTTTCCCGGCCGGTGTTTCTCTGCTTACCAATTTTAATTCTTCTTCTTCCCAATCGCCGATAATCGTCAACGGCACCCCTAATTCATTGTTTAAATTTCCTTTTGATTTCCTTACTCGGCGATGATTCTTCAAAACCGCGAAAACCGCTTCTTTCGCCGATGTCTTGCCAACGCTGCCGGTTATCGCAATCACTTTCGGATTAAAACGCCAAATCGTTAATTTGGCTAATTGTTTAATAAAATATTTCATAAAGTTAAATCAAATTTATCGGTAAAGTTAAATTTACCAGTGAAATTAACTTAACCATAACTTAATTAATAAAAACCAATTCAACAAATAGCTACGCGTGTTTAATAAGATGGGAATCGAAAATATATAAGAAATTCTTCCGCGTCTCAAATCTATTCAGGGCAAAAGTTATCAGCTTATCAACTAATTCCGTCCGGCTGATTCCCGATGCCTCCCAAAGATGAAACTGCAAAGTTCCCGGCAGAGTATTGATTTCATTGATATAAATTTTCATCGTGCCTGTATTAACCAAAAAGTCAACGCGGCTGATTCCACTGCATTCTAAAATTTGATACGCTTTTTTCGCTAATTCCTGAATCTGTTTTAAAACATTATCCGGTAAAAGAGCGGGAATGTTGTTTTTCTTTTCTCCTTTTTTAATGGTACCGCCCTTGGTCAGATATTTTTCTTCAAAAGTTTGAAAACTTTGTCCGTAAAGCGGTTGTTCTGGCAAAGAAGCGATTAATTCGCCGCCGGCATTGCCAATTATTGCGCAATTAACCTCCATTAAATTCGGAACGGTTTCTTCAATAATAACTTTTTCGTCAAATTGGAAAACTACCTCTATGGCGAATTCTAATTCCTTTTTATTAGTAACTTTAGAGACGCCAATACTTGAACCCAAGCGATTGGGCTTAACAAAAAGCGGGTAATTAAGTTTATTTTCTATTTCTTGTAAAATCTCTTCCTGTTTCTTTTTAAAATCATCTTTATTGAAATAAAAATTATTGACGACAGAAAAACCTTCTCTTTCAAAGATTTTTCTAGAAATAATTTTATCCATTGCCAAGGCAGAAGTTAAAACACCGCAGCCGACGTATGGTATATTAAAGATTTCAAATAATCCTTGAATAGTTCCATCCTCACCGAACGAACCGTGAAAAGCCGGAAAGGCAACATCAATAATTATTTCTTCTTTTTTAGAAAAGATGCTTTTACGTTCTGGTGAAAATCTAAGAAATTTCTTACTCGCATCTAAATCTAACAAATAATGATTTATTTCCCCCAATTCTTTTTCAAAATCGAGCTTGCGAAAAAACTCTATATCGCTTAATTTCTCCGAAATCCACCATCTACCTGTTTTATCCAAGTAAATCGGAATCACCTTGTATTTATCAAGTTTTTTAAGGGCCTCAATGACTGTTTGAGCGGTAATAATTGAGACATCGTGCTCCGGCGAGCGAGAACCGAAAAATACACCGATATTCAATTTTTTCTCTTTTATTAAATTCATTTAAATTTGATTCAACTATTGACTAAAAGCTTTTATTACCTCTTATTGTTTATTTCTCTATTGGTTAATTTAACTTTACTGGTAAGTTTAACTTTACTATCACCCTTAGAACGCAGAATGCATTGAAGAATTCTCATCCGTAACAGTATAGTGGTTACCGATTTACAAATAATGCGCCGGCAGATTGTAAGGGAAAATCAAAACAACATCGTCCGGCTTCAAAATCCGCGACAAGACACTATCTATTTCCTTTGCGTTATTAAAGATGATGATTTTATTATATTCAGAAATTTTATCTTCTGGCAACCCTAATCCTTTTATTATATACCGGGTATTTGAATTTTTCGGCGTTAAAATTAAATCAGCGCCTTCTTTAAGTTTTTGTCCGAGAAAAATATTATTTTCCGATTTACGATTTCCTTGTTCTACTATGCCAGCAGTGAGCACCACTTTTCTTTTATTCATAAAAACCGCCGTTAAGTAATCCAGAGCCGCTTCAATGCTTTTTTCGGATATATTATAACTGTCGTCTATTATTATGCCTTGCGGCGTTTTTATGGGGAAAAGTCGTCGGGGAAGCGGTCTTATCTTTTTTAATCCCCTTACCATCTCGTCTTTTGTTAATCCTAAATTATCAGCAACAGTTATTGCCGCCAAAAGCGGCTCCAATTGATGCCTGCCTAAAAGATTGACTTCGGTTTTAAAATAAAATTTCCCCTCTTTATAAATTTCAAATTTCAAGAAATTTTCTCCTAATTCTATATTTCTTGCATTAAACTTTTTATTTATATTTTCATTGATTCCATAAAATTCAAAGTCAGTTTTGACGAATTTTCGGTAATTTTCGATAATTAAATCATTATCGGCGTTCATAAAAAAACGCCCGTTTTTTTGATTTAAACCATCTACCAATTCAAATTTAGCTCTAACAATGTTTTCTATGGAACCAAAACGTTCAAGATGCGAGCCAGCCAAGCCGGTTAAAATCCCTATCTGAGGATTAATTAAGCCGCATAATCGTTTTATATCGCTTCTTTTATAAGCAGCCATTTCCGCAACAAAAATCTGATAACTTTCATTTAACTCTTTTAAAATTAGCCTTGAAATGCCAATTAAAGTATTTATATTCTCCGGCGTTTTTAAGACGCGATATTTTAGATC
>JAJZBA010000047.1 GCA_021799155.1 bacterium
TGTTTTAAATCAATAAATTAAATGTTTTCACGCACGCAAAAAATTAATCTTTCACCGATAAAAACTATCGAGCTTTTAGCTTCGCAAATTCCGGATGTGATTTCTTTGGCGCAGGGCGTGCCTTCTTTTGATACGCCGGAAGTGGTTAAAAAAGCGGCAATAAAAGCCTTAAACAGGGGAGCGGTGGCAAAATATTCTTTAACTTACGGTTTGCCGGAACTTCGGGAAACCATCGAACAAAAATTGGCCGAAGAGGGAATGTATTATGATTTTGAAAAAGAGATTATCGTGACCGCCGGTTCGATTGAAGCGATTACCGCGGCTTTAATTGCGATTATTGATGCCAAAAAAGACGAAGTCATTTTATTCTCACCGAGCTATACTTCTTATGCCGAAGCGGTGAAAGTCAGCGGCGGCAAACCGGTTTTCGTCAATTTAATCGAGGAGGATGGTTGGAAAATTAATTTTAAAAGTTTAGAGAGAAAAATAAATAAAAAAACCGCGGCGATTTTATTCTGTAATCCCAATAATCCGACCGGAACGATTTTTTCGAGGGAGGATTTGTTAAAAATCGCTGATTTGGCGGAGAAAAACAAATTTTTTATTTTAAGCGATGAAGTTTATAAGGACTTTGTGTATGAGGATTCACCCGCATTTCTGGCGGAATCGCGGTTGGTTCGCCCCAGCGAACCGCCGCCGCTTGACTCTCGTTCCGTCGGCTCTCAGCTTCGCTTCGAGACCGAGCCCGACGGAACTTTGAGACATTCCGTACGAAACACAGAAGAATCATCTTTTTTCTCTCTGGCGCAAATTCCGGAATTACGAAAAAGAGTAATTAGAATTTTCAGTCTTTCTAAGGCTTACGCAATGACTGGTTGGCGAATTGGTTTTTTGCACTCTGACGAAGAAAATGTTAAAGAAATTTTAAAAATTCACGACTCCTTGGTAACCTGCGCGCCGGTGGTTTCGCAGTATGCGGCAATGGCCGCCTTGGATTTTGCTGATCCGGAAATTGAAAAATTCCGCAAGCAATACCAGGAGCGGCGCGACTTGATTTGCGCTCATTTGGACGAACTTTCCGATCTTTTTTCTTACCAAAAACCCCAAGGCTCTTATTTTGTTTTTCCGAAATTATTACCGAAAAGAGATTCTTGGCAATTCGCTTTGAGTTTGCTTGATAAATCTCATGTGGCGGTAGTGCCGGGTGTCGCTTTTGGTCCGAACGGCGAAGGCCATATTAGAATGTCGTTTGGAAGAAGTGAAAGAGATATCAACGAAGCATTTAAAAGAATTAAAGAATATTTTATTTAGCAGTATAGTAGATTATACCGGTATAGTCTACTATACTGACAATCTAATAATGAAAAAATGAAAAATGGAAAAAGTATTTTTTAAAAGAATAATTCAATTTTTGCTAAAGTGGTTGGCGAAAATATATTTATGGCGGACGAAGCCCTATGTAATTGTGGTTGCCGGAACAACCGGCAGGCATTGGATAAAGGAGGCGATTAAAGAATCTTTGGAAGAAAAAAATTTTCCGGTTCGGGCGAACAAAAAAAATTTCAACGCCGAAATCGGTTTGCCGCTTTCGATTTTGGGTTTGTCATCAGGCAACGGGAGTTTTTTTGGATGGCTCAACGCATTGAGCATGGGATTGAGGAAAATTTTTCTTCGTCGATCTCCAGTTGTTAGTCAGAACTATTTAGTTCTCGAGATGGCAATTAACAAACCAGACAATATGAAATATTTATTGAGCGTTGTTAAGCCGCAGACGGCAATTTTAACAACCATCACGATGATTTATCAGGAGAATTTTGAAGATTTGGACGGTATTGCTGAGGAATATCAAAAATTGGTTAAAGTTTTGCCGTGGAACGGATTTTTGATTTTAAATTTCGACGACGAGCGGATAAAAAATCTGACCCAATTTTTTGACGGTAAAAAAATTACTTACGGTTTTTCCGACGGCGCCGATTTTCAAGCAAAACACATCAGGAAAATTCCAATAGGCCAAGAATTTCATTTACATATCACTAATCCCAAAGCGAACCGTTTAATTCAAATTAATCGCTTCGGCAACCATCATATTTATGCCGCTTTAGTGAAAGAAATTATCAAAGAAAATTTTAAAATGCCGCAGCAGGATTTTTTCAGCAGAATTATTAAATAGATTTGCCTTATTCTCTTTTAATTATTAAAATATAGGTAATGACTTCTCCGATCCAAGAAATCAAAGAACGCTTGGATATTGTTGAATTTATCCGCTCCTATATTCCGCTCCTGCCGGCCGGCAAGAATTTCAAGGCGCCCTGTCCTTTTCACAAGGAAAAAACGCCTTCTTTTATGGTTTCTCCGGAAAGGCAAACCTGGCATTGCTTTGGCGCCTGCGGTGAAGGCGGCGACATTTTTAAGTTTTTGATGAAATACGAAAATTTGGAATTTTATGAAGCTTTGAAAATTTTGGCGGAAAAAGCCGGTATCGAACTTAAAAAAATCAGCCCGATGGAGCACAAGCAATTCGGTGTTCTTTTTGATATCAACGAAGCGGCAAAAGAATTTTTTAAAAAAGAATTGGAGCGTTCGGCCGAATCGTTAAAATATTTGAAAGAACGCGGACTTAAAAAAGAAACCATTGAAGAATTGGAATTGGGATTTTCGCCAAACGGCTTCGACGATTTATCTCGTTATTTAATCAATTTAGGTTTTAATATTAAAGATATTGAAAGAGCCGGTTTAAATTATCGAAACGAGCGCGGAAGTTATGTTGACCGTTTTAGAAACAGGATAATGTTTCCGCTTTATAATCATTTTGGCAAAGCGGTCGGATTTTCTGGGCGCATTCTTCCTGATTTAGAAAAACCGGAAATAGGGAAATACGTCAACAGCCCAGAAACTCCGATTTTCAATAAATCAAAACTGCTTTACGGTCTGCATAAAACCAAAGATTCGATTCGCAAGACGCGTTCGGTTGTACTGGTTGAGGGCCAGATGGATTTTTTGATGGCTTATCAGGACGGCGTTAAAAATTTAGCGGCGACTTCGGGAACGGCTTTGACCGGCGAACATTTAAAAACTCTTAAGCGATTAACAGACGAATTGGTTTTCTTTTTTGATAACGACGAAGCGGGGCTGAACGCGGCCGAACGGGCAATTGATTTGGCCGGCGCCAGCGATTTCAACGTTAAAATTTTGGTTCTCAAAGATTTTAAAGACCCGGCGGAAGCGGTTGAAAAATCGCCGGGAATTTTGGTCGAATTTATAAATAAAACCAAGCCGGCGATGGAGTTTTATTTTGACCGGTATTTGACCGATGACCAACGATCAACGATCAACGACTTCGGCGATTTTAAAAAAAATATAAGAGTTATTTTGGGAAAAATTAAGATTCTTTCAAGCGCCGTTGAGCGGGCGCATTGGCTTAAAGAGTTATCGCTTAAAACCGGTGTTGATGAAAGAGCGCTAGCAGAGGAAATGATTGCATTAAAATCCGAAATTCAAAATACTAAATCCGGAACAATTACCCAATTACCAAATTATCCAATTACCCGAACACGTCGTGAATTGATCGCTCAGCGTCTTATCGGCTTGGCGATGATTAGGGAAAATTTTCATAATCAAATAAGAGAATACTACGATTATTTGCCGGAAGAATATTTAATGATTTTAAAAAGTTTGTTTGAGAAAGTAAAATTAGAAAATGAACAGCTGGTCAATTTATTAAATATAATTTCTCTGCGTTCTTCTTTTGAAGCCTCCGTGCTTGATGAGGAAAAAATTGACGATGAATTTCAAGAACTTTTAAGACAGCTCCGCCTGGAATACCTGAAAGAAAAAAGAAAAAATCTAATTTATCGTATAAAAGAAGCCGAAAAAAGCGGCGAAGAAGAAAAGGTCGTTTTAGTAATGAAGGAATTTGACGAAGTTTCAAGAGCTTTGCAAAATATATGATCGG
>JAJZBA010000048.1 GCA_021799155.1 bacterium
AACCTCCATAAAAAAGTTTTTGAAGATTTTGGAATTAAAGATTATTGGTATCGTCTGTCTTTGCCGGATTTTAAAAACAAAGAAAAATTTGGCGATATAAAAAATAAAACAACGTGGCAGAAAGGCGCGGCGGTTTTGAAAAAATCATTGCAAAATATCGGACATAAATGTATCGAAGCCGTCGGCGAAGCATCTTTTTACGGCCCCAAAATTGATATTCAAACAAAAGATTTATACGGAAAAGAAGATACTATCGCCACTATTCAGGTTGATTATTATTCGGCACCGAAATTTAATCTTTTTTATACCGACAAAAACGGCAAAGAAAAACCGGTAATCGTCGTTCATCGCGCGATTTTCGGCTCTTTTGACAGGTTTTTTGCTTTTCTTATTGAAAAAACTTGTGGCAGTCTGCCATTATGGCTCGCGCCGGTACAAGCAAAAATTATGGCAATCAGCGAAAAACACGACGAATACGCAAAAAAAATTCTAACTGAACTAAAAAATAACAACATTGACGCCGAACTCGCTCCCAGCGATGAAACTCTCGGTAAAAGAATCCGCGAAGCGGAAATGCAAAAAATCCCGTATATTTTAATTATCGGCGACAAAGAAACACAAAATAAAACCGTCAGCATCCGGCATTACAAACGAGGGCAAGAAGGCGAAATAAAACTCCACGAACTTATTGAAAAAATCAAAAAAGAAATCTCGCTGAAAAAATAAAAAAACCAGTTGCGAATTGCAACCGGCTAAAATAAATAAAGAATAAATAAATTAGTCGGGTGGCACAGACCGAAACGACCATTATTTCGGTTTTCGGTAATGATTATAAATAATTATAATGGCCGTTTCTAGTAACTAATGCCACCCTAGAAGATTTCGCTTCAATGCCGGATCAATTTTTTGTCACCGGCTCCACAAAACCTTCATTTCTGCCTGGGCACATGGTTAAACATTAACAATTATTTTTGCTACCACCGAGTGTGATGTAAACACCCTCATAGCAACACCCCCTTTCTCAAATAGATTAAAAAACTAATATAATTATATATATGTCAAAAAATTTGTCAACCCCTTATAAAATCATTGTTATTTTGGGCCCTACTGCCAGTGGAAAATCAGAATTGGCGGTAAAAATCGCCCTTCGACTCGGCTCAAGGCAAGCCAAAAAATTATGCGGAATAAAGGGAGCGGAAATAATTTCCGCCGACTCACGGCAAGTTTATAAAGGATTAAACATCGGCTCCGGTAAAATCACTAAAAAAGAAATGAAAGGTATCCCTCATCATCTTCTTGATGTCGCTTCGCCAAAAAGAATTTTTACAGTTGCTCAGTATCAAAAATTAGCCCAAAAAGCATTAAAAGACATTTTAAAACGCGGCAAACTTCCGATTGTTTGCGGCGGAACCGGATTTTATATTGATGCTTTAATATATGATCATCAATTTCCTGCTGTACCGCCCCAGCCGAAATTAAGAAAAGAATTAGAAAAACTTTCAACCGAAAAATTATTTGAAAAACTTCAAAAGCTAGACCCGCAACGCGCAAAGAATATAGACAAAAATAATCGCCGCCGGCTCGTTCGCGCTCTGGAAATTGTTTTAGTTACAAAAAAACCGATACCGAAAATAATAATTCCTCCCGGTAATAATACTATCACAAGCGATAGTATTGAAAAAATAAATTATAATATTTTAAAAATCGGCATTAAAAAATCGCCGGCAGAACTTAAAAAATTGATTAAAAAAAGATTGCTCAAGCGTTTAAAAATAGGAATGATCAAAGAAGTTGAAAATCTCCGCAAAAGCGGCGTTTCCTGGAAACGGCTTGATGATTTAGGACTGGAATACCGCTATGTTTCCCGCTATTTGCGCGGATTAATAACAAGGAAAGAAATGATTGATTTAATTCAAAAAGAAAGCGAGAAATACGCCAAACGCCAGATGACCTGGTTTAAAAGGGATAAGAAAATTTTTTGGACGGAAAATTATAGGAAAGCGGAAAATTTAACAAAAGATTTTTTAAAATAAAAGGGGAGAAATATCTCCCCTCTTTCATTTTTTGTCGTTCTTTTTTGAAATAATGATGTCGATAATCTCGACATCATATCCTTTATCAATCCACTGCTCCACCCAATAGTTTAAATGCGACAACTTCACGATATCGTGCTTTTTTTCATTGCCTTTTAGTAAAGCAACTTTCGCTGTTCCTTCTCTTTCCTGCTTCGCCATTGATTCCTCCTTTTTTAAATTGAATTTTGTGCTTAGTTAAATTTAATGATTTATTTTGTTTTTGTCAAGGTTTCTTTCAGTAATTTTTCAATAATTTCCGGTTTTCCCTGTCCTTTTAATTTCGCCATTGTTTTGCCGATGAGAAACTGCAAAGCGGTTTCTTTGCCTTTTTTATAATCTTCAACCGCTTTCGGATTTTCAGCGACGACTTCTTCCGCCATTTTTTTAATGATTTCTTCGTCCGATACTTGTTTTAATCCTTTTTCTTCAATAATTTGTCTCGGATCGCGGCCGGACAAAAACATTTCCTTCAAAATATCTTTTGCCAATCGGCTGGAAAGTTCGCCTTTATTTATTAAAACAACCAAATCGGCGAAATTTTCGGGCGTGATGTTTAATTCTTGAATTCCTATTTTTTGTTCAGCCATCAATCCTTTTAAATCGCTGGTTAAATAATTAAAAAGTGTTTGAATAGCAATTCCGCGTTGTTCCGTATCTATTCCGCCTATTTCCGCGTCTAACTCCGAAACCGCTTCTTCAAAATATTGGGCTAAAAGACGGTCTTCAATTAAAATTTCCGCCTGATTGGGCGCCAGATTGTATTCTTTGGAAAAACGAGTTCGTTTTTGATCCGGCAGTTCGGGAATGGAAATTTTTAATTCTTCAAGATTGAATTTCGTTAAATCCATTAGCGGCAAATCTGGTTCGGGAAAATAACGATAATCATGCGCCTCTTCTTTAAGCCTTTGGGATTTCGTTTTCTTTTCAAACTCGTCCCAGCCGCGTGTTTCGTGCCTGATTTTATGGCCGTTTTCCAAAGATTCTATCTGGCGTTTAATTTCATAATCAATCGCTTCCTCGACCGCGCGGAAGGAATTTAAATTCTTAACCTCCACTTTAGTACCTAATTCATTATCTTTAGAAACGCTGACGTTGGCTTCCACTCTCATTTGTCCTTTTTCCATATCGGCGTCGGAAATTCCAAGATGACGCAAAATCAATTGCAATTCCTTCGCAAACGCCACCGCTTCTTTGCCGGTTTTAATATCTGGCTCGGTCACCAATTCCATTAAAGGAACGCCGGCGCGATTGAAATCAACTAATGAATGAGCATCGTCTGTTGAATGAATGAGTCGCGCGGTGTCTTCTTCTAAATGAACGCGTCTCAACTTTATTCCGTTAAGTTCGCCGCCGATAACCAATGGAGCGTCATACTGTGATATTTGATAACCTTTCGGCAAATCCGGATAAAAATAATTTTTCCGGTCGAATTTTGACGTTTCGGGAATTTTTGAATTTAAAGCCAAACCCAATTTTAAAACCGCTTCAACGGCTTTTTTATTGATGGTCGGAAGCGTCCCCGGATGACCCAAACAAACCGGACAAATGTTTATATTCGGATGTTTTTCCAGCGGGTCATTAAGACAACCGCAAAACATTTTGGTTCTGGTCTTAAGCTCGACGTGTATTTCCAATCCAATAGTCGGCTGATACATACATAAATAAATATATCAAAATAAAAACAGCTTTTAAAGATTGACAAAAGAATAAAATTATGCTATTTATAAAATATCTTTAAAAATTTAAAAAGGAGGTGACGAACGATGACGAAAAAGCGGATGACTGTTTATTTTACGGTAGTAG
>JAJZBA010000049.1 GCA_021799155.1 bacterium
TTTTTACTTGATTTTTTTTCTTTTTTCCGGAGAAAAAATGAGTTCAAAAAGACGCTTATAACCGTTTTGAATGTTTTTAAAATAATTTTCGGCCAGTTCGTCGAATCGGTCGAAAAGAATCGGGACGGTATCTCCATCGGGAACAAAATCTATTACTTGCTTATAATGCTTGCCAAGAAGAAGAAGACGCAAAATTTCCGGCGGAAACAAATCGGCAATCTCTCTCGACGACGACCCTTCACCCTTGGAAGCGGACATTTTTTTTCCGGCAACATGGAAAAATTCGTAAGGGATATTGAACGGCGGCTCGCGTTTAAATATTTCTCTGCAAATCGCGTCGGCAATGTCGCGCGAACCGCCCTTGGTTGAATGATCTTTGCCTGCTCCTTCGATATCGACGTTTAAAATAAAAAATTTGGCGGCCCATTCCACTTTCCAGGGAAGTTTAGCATTGCCATTGAAAGGAGAAATTTTCCCTTTATGGCCGCAGCCGGTCGTCCATTCCACCAACTCGGGTTCACAAATGTATTCCACTTTTTCGCCGTCGAAAGAAACCACTTTTGTTGTGCCGATTTTTCCGCAATTTTCGCAAACGACCTGAAGCGGCAGCCAATCTTCCGGCTTTATCGAACCGGAAACAGTTTTGTAAATTTCGCGGATTTTTCCGGTATTCTCTAAAACGATTTTAATGGCTTCGTTATATTTTCCCGATTTATAAAGTTCGCTGTTTCGATAAAATTCCGGCTCAAAACCGATTTCATTAATAACCCCAATAAATTCCTCGGCAAAATATTCGGCATAGTTTTTCGCCTTGCCGTCCGGAGAAAAAATATTGCATAACGGCTTTCCCATATGGGGTAAAAATTTTTCCCTATCGAGATAAACCGGTATACTGTCCATCGGATCAAAATCGTTTATTTCATACAAAAATTTATTGTTAATCCCCTCTTCCTTTAAAATTTCCGATATTATTCCGTGAATGGCGACTCCCCTTAAAGAACCGACGTGCACTCGGCCGGAAGCCGTTTTTTCATCTCGAATAACAAGCGGTTTTCCCGCCTTGATTTGAGCTTTATATTTCTCTTTTATTTCTTCAGCGAGAAGATCTGCCCAATACATACCCAGTACTACAACTTCGAATTATAATATTCTTTAAGTTGTTTGACTAAAAACCGGCGACCTCCGGTAGTTTTTAGGTAATGTTCACGACGTTTAGCGTCTTGATAGTTTAAACAACCCTCAATATAAATAGGTATCAGCAGTCTTCTAGGCATTGTTGAAAAGATAACCCTTTATTGTGCGTTTCTAATCTAGTTTTAGGATTGACAGTAAAACCAATATATCTTTTTCCGTCTTTAAGACTTTCTAATACGTAAACATAGTAGAAATGCGTTTTCGAAATTGTAGTACTGGGCATACCCATTAATCAATGGAGATGATTTTATACCTTACCTTTCCTTTGGGCGTTTCTATTTCCACACTCTCTCCAATTTTTCTTCCGAGAAAAGCTTTACCCAACGGCGATTCGTTAGAAATTAGATTCTCTTCCGGTTTCGCTTCTTTGGAACCGACAATTGTGTATTTAAAAATTTTACCCGACTTTTCGACATTGATGGTTGAACCAATGCTTACTTTTTCTTTCTGTCCGCCTTTTTTTATTAAAACAACGTTTCTAATTATCTGTTCCAGTTCAAAAATCCGGCCTTCAAGTACGGATTGGGCTTCTTTGGCATCGCTGTATTCGGAATTTTCCGACAAATCGCCGTACTCTTTGGCGCGTTTAAGCCTCTCGGCGATTTCCTGCCGGCCGCTTTTTTTAAGATTTTCCAATTCTTTTTTTAATTCTTCCAAACCTTCTTTAGTGAGATGATACTGCATATTTAAATAAAAAATTAAAAATAATAAATAATAAACATAAACCTAAAACACTCAAATTTATCCGTGTTTAAATATTTATTATTTGTGTTTTTTATATTTTATTTAATATTTAATATTTATTTTTAATTAGCCACCATTTTATCTTTAAAACTTCCCATAAAACCTGAATATATGCCGACGCTTTGACGTGGGAAAACGGATTATTTACCCAGACAACAGGAATTTCCTTTATTTTATAGCCGAATTTTTTCGCCAAAGCCAGTACTTCAACGTCAAATCCCCAACGGCTGATTTTAACAAGCGGGAAAATTTTTTCGGCCGCTTCTTTAGTAAAGGCTTTAAAACCGCACTGCGTATCCCAAATACCCCTTAAAAGCAAAGCTTGAATAATTAAATTCCCGATATTGCCGGCAATTCTTCTGTACCAGGGCTGGGGCGGAATCAATTTCGCTCCTTCAACATCGCGCGAACCAATAACAACGCCGTATCCTTCGTGTAAATACGGAATCATCTTGTTGAATTGGTCGATTGAAGTCGAATTATCGGCATCCATAAAAAGTCTAATCTCGCCTTTTGCTTCCAGCATTCCGTGTTTTACCGTCGCTCCTTTACCCGGCACATCACATTTAATCACTCTTAAATTTTCAATCAAATGGGAAAATCTTTCCGCGATTTCCGGCGTAGCATCCGTTGAATTATTATCAACGACAATGATTTCGTAAGAAAAATCGGCCTCTTTTAAATGTTTGCCGATATCAACTAAAGTCAGCGGCAGACGCTTGGCTTCGTTATAAGCGGGAATAATGATGGAAAGATAGGGTTTCATAAAATAAATATTGGTGTTATGCCATTATACATTAAGATGTTTATTTTGTTAATATTATCGGCCCGCCTTTGGTAATCGCTATCGATGCTCAAAATGAGACGACAAAGAACCGTCCGCCGTTGCCCAGCTTTCATCTGTTAATTGCTTAATTTGTCCGGTTTTTAAAGCGAACATTGGTTCAATCGCCAGAACCATTCCCGGTTCAAGTTTTATTTTGACGTCCGATTGACGATAGTAATTATAAATCGTCGGTTCTTCATGAAGTTCTTTGCCGATGCCATGACCGGTCAAACCGGCAATTATTTCAAAACCTCGTTCTCTTGCTGTTTTTTCAATAGCCAAACTTATATCGGCCAGAGTTTTCCCTGCCCTGGCGGCTTTGATGGATTTTTTAAGAGCCGATTCCGTCGCTTCAACAAGCCGTTTCGCTTCTTTGGAAATTTTTCCGATTCCGATTGTAATCGCGGCATCGGAAAAATATCCCTGATACTCAACGCCTAAATCAATTTTTAAAACATCGCCATTTTGAAGTTTATAATCCGAAGGCAGACCATGCACTACGACATCGTTGATTGAGGCACAAATCGAACCCCCGAAAGGCTTTAAAGCGCCATCCGGACGGTAGCCTAAAAAAGCCGGTTTGGCTTTATATTTATGAATTAATTGGTAGGCTAATTTATCTAAGTCTCTTAAACTCGTTCCGATTTTCGCTTCTTTTTTTAAAATTTTTAAAACTTTTGCCAAAATTTTTCCCGCCAAAGCGATTTTTTTGATTTCCTGAGAAGAATATAAATTTATCATTTAGGAAGATATTTTAAAATTGATTGAAAAACTTTTGCCGGCAATGGTTCGCCGTTGATGCGGATAATTTTATAATCGCGTTTTTTTAATTCTGCGGCAATTGGCAAGGTTCGTTCGCGATACTCTTCTAATCTAATCTTGATTGTCTCCGGGTTGTCCAAGGTGCGACGATAAAATTTTCCGCCGCAAAAAGGACATATTTTTAATCCGGCAACGTTTTTAAAAGTTGCCATTAATTGGATTCCGCAAACCGAACAAATCAAACGATTGCTATTTCTTTTAATTGAATTTTGAGCGGAAATATCGATGTTAAAAATAAAAATATTTTTTTTGCCGAGATCGGA
>JAJZBA010000050.1 GCA_021799155.1 bacterium
TTCCGATCTAAGCGAGGCCGGAATTTGAGAAAATAAGCGCGGCCGGCGATGAAATTAAATTGCGGGAATTTTTAAAAAATACAATTCCTAATTTTGAAGAATTAACGCAAAAAACGATAAAAGAAACTATTGACGAATATAAAAAAATCGCGGGAATTAAATAATTATGGGAGAAAAATTAAAATCTTTTGAGGAACAAGATGCGGAAAATTTAGTTAAATCCGCTTTAGGCGAAGATGTTTTTGAACGAGAAGATAAACCGGTAAATGTCGAAAAAAAAGAAAACAAACAATTTCGTTCGGCAAGTGAGGAGAATTTGGAAAACGCTCGCAGGGAATTGGAATTCGCCATAAGAAATAAAGATGAAAAATTAATTTCTTATTGGACAGAAAGAGTTAAGGCTCGCGAAGAAAAAATAAAAAAATTTTCAGAGGAAAAGAAAAAGACAGTCATAGAAGAGCCATTAAAAACATTAAAAGAAGGACCTGACTTGACCACAGCCGAAGGCAGACAGAAAGAAATTGATAGAATTATGGCGGCTGAGGAAAGTATTGAAGAAAAGAACAATGAGAATAGTGAAGGAAAAAATTCCAACGAAGAAATTCGCGAAGCGTTTGAAAAAATATCGGTTGAGCAAAAAGAATTGGCGGAAAAACTTTTGACTGCGGCTGAAAAACAAGAAGAAAAAATAGAGCAAGAAATCAAACAGGAAAAACCTTGGATTAGAGAAAAAATTGAAAAAGCCGCGGATTGGTACAAAAAACAGCCGTTAAAATATAAGATTCTTTTTTCATTGGGATGTGTTGGTGCGGCTTCGGCTTCGGCGGCGCTTGGCGGCGCGATTGGCGCGGCGGTGGCGACAGCGGCTTTTACCGGCTCCGCGTTTCAAAGAATGCTTGGTGGAATGGCGACTTTTATTACTGTTGAAGGTTTTCTCAAGCGTGCCGCGGAAAAAGGCGGCAGAGAAAGAACGAAATGGGAAGCCGGAAGGCATACCATGGAAGCGGCCGTTTTAGGGGTGCTTGTTGGTTCTGGAAAATTTGCCGAAGGAATGAGAAATGTTGTCGGAATGATAATGCCGGAAGAAGTAGTAGCAGAAATAAAAGAAACTACGGAAAATATCAAAAAATCTGCCGGGTTGTCGCCGGAACAAATATCGCCGGCGCCGAAAGCCGCAGCACCGATTGGAACAGAAGCGATTTCTCAAGAGTTTTACATCGAAACCGCCAAGCCCGGTGATTCGGTTTGGAAAATGGCGCAACGGCAATTAGAAGAACATTATGGCAAGAGTTTTGTCGAATTAAATGAAGCGCAAAAAACTTATATAATCGACGCAATTAAAGACAGGGTGGCGGCGGACCCGCAATCATTTGGTTTGGAAAATATTGATAATATAAAAGTAGGTCAGAAAATAGATTTTTCTGAGATTTTCAAAAAGGAATTGGATATTGAAGATACGTTCAGCAGAGCAGAGGAACTTTCAGGGACGCAGATGGAAAATATCGTAAAGAATAATGAAATTTTAAGAGAGTGGGTCAAAAATCATCCGACCGAAAGATTGACTTCGGAAAAAGTGGAAGAAATTTTACATCCCACCGTTAAGCCATCCGAGCCATTTGAACCATCTGTTGAACCTAGCAAGCTGCCGCCGGAAATTTCTTCAAAAAGAGAAGAATTTTCTTTGATAGATGAAGAAAAAGTAAAAACTGATTTAAACAAAGTAGAGCAACAAATAAAAGCGATTAGCGAAGAATATAATGACGCACGACTTAAACTTTCCGAAGCTAATGTTAATTCTTATACTTCTGATTTACCTAAGGAAGAGATACAAACTGAAATTAATAAGTATTATGAAAAATCCGTTAATCTTGAAAATCAATTAGAAGAATTAAAATCTTCAAAAGCTGAATTGGAAGAAATATTAAAGATTCAACAAGAACCAAAATTTGTCGAACAAATGGGAATTAATTTGAGTGCGGATCAAATTAGACTATTGGATGATTTAATTTATAAAGATACGAGTTTCGTTAAAATTAAAGTTGATAAATTGGCGGAATTAATTAGATTTAAAAAACTTACCCCGGAAGATTTTGCTCAATATTATGCCAATAAATTAGGTGCCGAAAAGGTTTCTAACGAAATTTTAAATAATTTGAAAAATAATTTTAAATCGATTATTGAAGGTTCAGCGAATGAAAGATTAAAAGCTCAAGAAGCGATAGAGACGCTTTTAGAAAGATTGCGAAGATAACCATTTTTAAAACGTTCTTGACAAAAAGAATATAAAAAGAATATAATTCATTAAAATCCGCAGACAGGAGGCAGTTTTAACCCGCCTTCGCTAAGGCTTCGGCGGGCGCAGTAAGACCTCTCGAGGATTGTATTATTTTGTCTGCGGCTTTAGTCGTAGATTTTTTATTAATATACAAACAACGAATAAGCTCGAATATTACGAATTTGTAATATTCGTTCCAATTCGCTGTTTGGATATAAGGCGTTGCTTACTAAACAGCAAAAATCCAAGCAAATAGAAGAGAGTCAAAAACTTTTGGACGAAAACCGTCTGGTGTTTTTTACCGACTTTAGCGGGACGCCGGTTGAGGACTTGAGGCAATTAAGAAAAATAATGAAAGAATTAGGAGCGAAAGTTAAAGTGATAAAAAAGAAATTGTTGCGCGTGGCTTTTGAAAAGAAAGGCGTTGATTTTAACCCCGAACAATTCGAATCGCAGGTAGCGGCAATTTTCGCTTCGAAAGATATTTCTGAGATTGCCCCGCCGATTTATAAATTTTCAAAAGGAAAAGAAAAGAAAGGGTTTAAAATTTTAGGAGCGTATGATTTGATGGAAAGAAATTTTTTTGACGCCGAAACAGCAAAAAGAATCGGCCAGTTGCCGTCGAGAGAAGTTTTGCTTGGTCAATTGGTTGGAATGCTGGCGTCGCCGATAAGAATGTTTTTGTATGTGTTAAATGAGAAAAGCAAAAGGTCGTGAAACTCCACGAATATGCGAATCGAGCACAAATATACTAATTTTATTTAATATTTATTATTCGTATATTCGCGCTATATTCGTATATTAGCAAAGTTTAAATTATGGAAAAATTTAACGATATTATCGAAAAAATTGAAAAATTAACCGTCGTCGAATTAGCGGAATTAGTTAAGACATTGGAAGAAAAATTCGGCGTTTCGGCGGCGATGCCGATCGCGGCCGGCGCGATTGCCGGCGGCGGCGCGGCCGCAGAAGAAAAAACTTCTTTTGATGTTATTCTTAAATCCGGCGGCGAGCAAAAAATTAACGTGATAAAAATTGTCAAAGAAGTAACCGGCTTGGGATTAAAAGAGGCCAAAGATTTAGTTGACGGAGCGCCGAAACCGGTCAAACAAGGAATGAAAAAAGAAGAAGCGGAGGAACTGAAAAAGAAATTGGAAGAGGTGGGAGCAGTAGTAGAGCTCGTATAAAATAAAAAAAGGCGCCCTTGAAAAGGCGTCGGGCGGTTAGCTCAGTGGTAGAGCATTGCATTCACATTGCAAGGGTCATAGGTTCAAATCCTATACCGCCCACAAATCCCGTTAGATCGG
>JAJZBA010000051.1 GCA_021799155.1 bacterium
GATCTAGAAGGCACGCCCTGCGCCAAAGAAATCACATCCGGAATTTGCGAAGCTAAAAGCTCGATAGTTTTTATCGGTGAAAGATTAATTTTTTGCGTGCGTGAAAACATTTAATTTATTGATTTAAAACATTAATTAATGTTTCTCTTGTTTTTGGGCCAAAACGGCCGAATCCGATATCAAATTCCGAATTCACCACTCCATATTTCAACTGAAACCTTTGTATCGCTTTTTTTGTCAGGGGGCCGAAATAGCCCGTAATTAAACCTTCGGGGTATATTTCCGACATAGTCGCCATAATTTTTTGCAATTCTTTCACTTCCTCTGATTGCATTCCTTGTTCAAGATCGCGAACAAAAATTACCTGCTTTGCTTTAAAATTTATTTTTTCTAGAGAATTTATAAATTCCGCGGTTTTAAAATCAAGAACGCCAAGTTTATAACCCACATCCGATTTAAAAATTTCTTCCGCGTGTTTTTTTTGAAACTCGATTAAAGCTTTTTCTGTGAGAGGACCGAAATATTCCGTTTCTTTGCCCGGAGAGCCCCATCCTTTGTCAGCAATTTTAAATCCGTTAGCGTTTAAAAATTGTTGCAAACGCTTTATTTCCATCCCTGTATCGCCCCTGAGAAGATTATTTGAAAAATTTATAGAAATCTTTGTCGCGGCTTCTTTGTCGCTACTTTTAATTTTTTCATTGCCGTTATTATTAATCGCAATATCCGATTTATTTTTTTGACAATCGCTGGTCGATACCGTCAAAGAAACAGCAGAAGTGTCCACTCCGTCGCCGTTTCTGTATTTGACGGAATAATCATAAGAAGTTCCGCAGGAAAGAGCGGTGTCTGTCCAAGAATTATTCTGTATCCAGCCGGAGTTTGCTCCTGCGCGAGAAAAGTAATATCCAGAAGAACCGGCGGAACTGTTTGGAAAACTGTCAACGGATAAAGCAATACTGTCACTGGAAATCGTCGTGGCAGTGAAATTGGTCGGAGGGTCTACAAGAGTGTAAATATAAGAAGAAAGCGAGGAATTTGCTGAGTCTCCGAATTCATTGTAGGCTCTTACATGTCTGGCGTACTGAGTGTTTTCCGATAAGCCTGTTTCGTCGATGTAAGTTAAGTTGGAGGAAGAACTGGAAGCAACAAGATTGCTTGTTGTGGTGTATATTTTAAATCCTGTTTCATTATCGGCGTTGTCGGTGAAATTCCAGCGGATCGAAGAAGAAGATAAGGCCGTTGGAGTTCCGATTGTGGGGTTGGAGGGAGGATGAAGTCGCCAAGGAGAGTTTCTCACTCCCCCGCAACCCGAAGTCGATACCGTCAAAGAAACAGCAGAAGTGTTCACTCCGTCGCCGTTTCTGTATTTGACGGAATAATCATAAGAAGTTCCGCAGGAAAGAGCGGTGTCTGTCCAAGAATTATTCTGTATCCAGCCGGAGTTTGCTCCTGCGCGAGAAAAGTAATATCCAGAAGAACCGGCGGAACTGTTTGGAAAACTGTCAACGGATAAAGCAATACTGTCACTGGAAATCGTCGTGGCAGTGAAATTGGTCGGAGGGTCTACAAGAGTGTAAATATAAGAAGAAAGCGAGGAATTTGCTGAGTCTCCGAATTCATTGTAGGCTCTTACATGTCTGGCGTACTGAGTGTTTTCCGATAAGCCTGTTTCGTCGATGTAAGTTAAGTTGGAGGAAGAACTGGAAGCAACAAGATTGCTTGTTGTGGTGTATATTTTAAATCCTGTTTCATTATCGGCGTTGTCGGTGAAATTCCAGCGGATCGAAGAAGAAGATAAGGCCGTTGGAGTTCCGATTGTGGGGTTGGAGGGAGGAGCGCCGAACGAAAAAATTAACTCTGAAACGGTTGGTGTATTCGCGCCGTTCGAGGTTAAGGTAGTTTTATACTGAAACCATTGGTCGTTTGAACCGTCTTTCAAACCAGCAGGAATTGCGCTGCTTGAACAAGTTACTCTGGCTCCGCTTTTGGAACAACCGGTAGTTGCATTTGTAAAATCGCTCCAGGCGGCGCTGTCTAAGCCAGTGGAACTAGAAGCCGTTCTTAAAGAAACAGTTACTCCGGCGCCTGACGGCAAACTGACGTCTTCATCCCAGGCAACGCTTTCAAAAATATTGTTCGCGTTAGCGCTATTATATGCAGAAGAAATTAAAGACTGAGAAGAAGGATAATAAGTATAATTTACAGTAATGTCGTCTAAAGAAGGAGAATAATTTGTATTGTTTGTTTTTAAATAAACTTTATACTTTAAATAACGCTTATTATCCAAATCAGAAGGAATGAACTGACCCGAAGAATTAAAATATGTTCTGGTAGTGGTGGCTAATCCGTTTGTCCCGGAATAATTCCAGGGACCATTAGAAGAATCAGCGGTAGCAATTTGAACCTCTACGCCTCCTCTAATTACGAGAGAATGTCCGCCGTTTCCCGCAGAAAGCGTTACGACGTTGCTGACGCCCGGAACAACAATTGGCGTTGGTTTATTAATGTTAGTTCCATCTCCTAATTGTCCCAAATCGTTCTTCCCCCACGCCATCACCGTCCCATTTGACAAAAGAGCAAGAGAATGAGCGCCGCCAGCAGCTATTAATTTAGGATTGGAAACTCCTGAAACGGTAACTGGAAGCCATCTAGTAATCGTTGTTTCGTCCCCTAATTGACCGAAACCATTATACCCCCAAGATTTAACCGTCCCATCGGAAAGAACGGCTAATGAATGGGCATCGCCGCAACCAATCGCCACCGCGTTGGAAATATTCGATACTGTAATAGGAATGGATTTATCGACTGTTGTATTATCACCTAATTGACCGCTGTAATTAGCACCCCAAGCCTTAACAGTTCCATCAGAAAGCAAAGCCATTGAGTGATGGCCGCAGCCAGCAACCGCCACGGCGTTAGTAATGCCTGATACCGAAACAGGAGTAGATTTATTAGCGGTAGTGCCGTCTCCTAATTCTCCATAACCATTACTTCCCCACGCTTTAATTGTGCCATCGGATAAAAGAGCAAGAAAATGATAATAGCCCGCGGCAATCGCCACTGCGTTAGTAATGCCTGATACCGAAACAGGAGTAGAACTATTGGTAGTGGTACCATTGCCGAGTTGGCCGGTACCGTTATATCCCCATGCCTTTACAGTTCCGTCAGATAAAAGAGCCATGGACGCATAACCATCGGCATCGACTGCCACTGCGTTAGTAATGCCTGATACCGAAACAGGAGTAGATTTATTAGCGGTAGTGCCGTCTCCTAATTGACCACTCGAATTCCATCCCCAAGATTTAATTGTGCCATCGGATAAAAGAGCAAGAGAGTGTTGGTCTCCACCAGCAACCGATACCACATTAGCAATGCCAGAAACGTCAACCGGAACATTACTATCGGTAGTGGTGCCATTGCCGAGTTGCCCGTATAAATTTTTCCCCATGTTTGGAC
>JAJZBA010000052.1 GCA_021799155.1 bacterium
TAAACGGCTCTTTCGAATCCTGCTCATAAAGTCCCCTTGTTCTTTTAGAATTATAATATTCGGACACAGTGAAATTTTAGCACAAATAAAAATTTTTTATTTATTAAAAAGTTTTCTTAATTCAACTTTCGCTTGTTCCAGAATTTTTTTTCGCCGCGCCGGCAGATTTTTACCGGCTCGGTTAATGTAAAAATTAAGCATCGACATTGCCGACTGAAACGGCCCGGCTTTACGCATTGTACTTTCTTCCGCCGAACGCTTCAGCGACCGCGCGATTTTCTTCGGGTCATCCCAAGTAAAAACTCCTTCTTCCAAAATCAAAGCGGCGCTTTTCTCCGTTACTTCTCGGGACCAATATTTTTTAGAACGCTTTTTCATTTTAATTTTCGGAAAATTCCAAAAACTCACCGCCTTCTTCGCCGCATTCTAAAATTCCAAACTGAAGATTTTTAACATCCTTCCCGCTTGCCGCCGCGATTTCAGCCATAAACCGGCTTCTGTTTCCGCTTCGACAAACAAAAATCACTTCTTTACTCCAATCAATTTCGTTGATTCTCGCCGGCAATTCCCCCATCGGAATGTTTTTTGATTTTTTTATTCTTACTTCTTTGTATTCAAACGGCTCACGAACATCGATAATCTCCAAATCATCGCTTTTTGTTCTAATCAAATTTCTTAATTCTTTTGCTCTAATATCTTTTATAGCCATATAAATATTTTTATTTAATTTATCAATAATAAATCTTTAAAATTTATTCTATCTCGATAATTTTATTCTTAGAAGCCCAACCGGAAACAATCTTCACGTTTAATTTTGAAACGCCGAAATATTCCGCCAATGCTTTTATTACCGCTTCATTCGCGCGGCCTTGAACCGGCGGCTCTTTCACCGACACCGCGAAACTGTTTTCGCCGATTTTTTCAATTTTTTCAATTTTCGCCGACGGTTTTACTTTAACGGAAATTTTCATAAATAGTACTATAATTATATCGTATGCGCACCGGTATTGCTACATTTACCTTGGATTACGGCAGATGCCCGAAGTGGCTTTTTGATAGAATGGTTATTCTTGGCCGGGAAATGATGACGGTCATTATTGCGGAATACGGCCCCAAAGAATTTATAAAACGACTTTCTGACCCGGTCTGGTTTCAAGCCTTGGGAACGGTATTGGCTTTTGATTGGAATGCTTCCGGATTGACCACAATTTTGACGGCTGCCCTAAAAGAAGCCGCACGAGGACGCGAAAAAGAATTGGGCATTTTTATTTGCGGCGGAAAAGGCAAAACATCGCGGAAAACGCCGGAGCAAATAAAAGAATGGTCTGCTAAAATCGGATTTGATAATAATCAAACAAAAGCTTTGGTTTACAATTCCCGAATGAGCGCGAAGGTTGATTCGGCGCTGGTTCAAGACGGTTTCCAAATTTATCATCACTCGTTTTTCTTTTCCGAAGACGGCAGTTGGACGGTAATTCAGCAAGGAATGAACGAACAAACCGTCAAAGCGCGGCGCTACCATTGGCATTCGGAAAATTTTAAATTGATTTTGCCGGAAGGAAGAAGTTTTGTCTGCGAACCGCACCAGGCGATTTCCAGCCAATTCATTGTTAAAAATCCTTTAAATCTTACTGCCAGAGAAAGCGAAAAAACGCGCCAAATTTCAACGGAGATAGTTCAGGGCAGCATCAAAACGCTTTTAAAAGACATTGAGCTTCTGGAGAAATACGCCACACCCTACAGCCAATCATTAGAATTAAAATTTCGCGGCGGCGACGATTGGGATGAACAATTTTTAAAATTAGTTAATTTGGAAAACAAAGAATTTAAATGGCACCCGGTTGCACTGGAAGATTTCAGAAACAATAAATATCTTAAAAAAATACTTTTGAAAATCGCAGCTCAAGAACCGGAAAACTACGAAAAATTGTTAAGTTTGGAAGGAGTGGGGCCGAAAACAATGCGCGCCTTAGCTTTAGTGGCGGAAATAATTTACGGCGCCAAACCATCTTATCAAGACCCAGCGCGCTATAGTTTTGCTCACGGCGGCAAAGACGCCACTCCCTATCCGGTTGACCGACCAACTTACGACCAAACAATCTCTATGATGAAACAATTCGTCCAAAAAACCAAATTAAATTTTTCAGAAAAAAGAAAAATCGTGAACGAACTTGATTTCCAACCAAAAACAGCAACAAATTTTTGAAATTATCTTGCCGAATTTAATTCACAAATCCAAAAAACGGAACCTGCATTGACCCGCCGCCAGCCGTCCCGCCACAGCAAGACGGCCTGCCTCACAGAAGTAGGGCGGGGTTTTTTGCTCGCAAATAAAAAAATTTTAATGCTTTCGGGCGAACAGATGTTTTTCAAGAGTAGTATCAATTATCAACAATCATGTTGTAATTTGCTATTCTTCTTGAAATATGAAGAAATGGTGCATTGCACCTTAATAATAAAAAAGGAGGCTAGATTATGAATGCTACCGAAACGATAATTAAAATGTATAAATTATTAGATGAGATCGCGGAGCTCGCAACAACTCTCGCTAATACTCAAGATCGTAGCATAAGAGAAAAATTATTAGTAGAAATTAAATTAAATAAAGCAGAGATAACAAAACAACTTTCTATTTGGCAATCTGAAGTTACTTATTCTGGTATTAAAAAAGAATCGCTGATAATTTAGAAAAATCAATAAATCCGGAAATTATCCTTAAGTCTTTTTATTAGGACGGTGAAAAAATATTCTCTAATCGTCCCTTTTATTTTTTAAAGAGCAATCGCAAACAATTTTTTTCTTTTTTTCCAAATCTTTGTTATAATAGAGTTGAACCCAATTCGATACGCTTCGCGATTTTTATCACAACTTAATTGTTGTAACCCTGAAGGGGCAACTTCTGTCAATTTCGCGAAAGCGGGGCTGGGCGAGCGAACACTCTCATCTTCAAAATGGGAAGCGGGCACTAAAAATTGATAGATAAAATAATCTCTACTCCAATAATAATTATTAAAACAATATTGGAATTATTATTTTTTACCCATAACTTTATCTTAATTTAATACCGACTTTTATAATAATTTGTCACATTTTAAGCAGTGTTTCAATAAAAAAGATAATTCAAAAACAAATTGAAAATGACTGAATGTATTAACTTTGAAGAATTCCGTTTAGAATTAAATCGCTCCTATTGTCTAGTAAAAAAGAGAGGTGCTAATAATAAGTAATGTCCCAGTGGTGAGATTTAGTTTCGTGGCAATATTCGTTTTTTTTATCATCTTTATAAATTTCATCGCCATTACTACGTCTTCCAAAGTAAGTATAATTTTCTTTGATATAAGCGGTTAAAACGGATTATAGTCTAACATCG
>JAJZBA010000053.1 GCA_021799155.1 bacterium
CTTATATTTGGCTATATTCTGTAAATAATGCTCTAGGTTTGGGAGCGGGTGGAATTCCCACTTCAATGTTTATTACTACTGACGGCAACGTCGGTATTGGGACAGCGGCGCCGGGAACAAATAAATTAATGGTTTATGGAGGCTCGCTTTATATTAATTCTGATCAAAGACAAGATACTATATTGAAGGTTTACGCTAATGCCGGTGTTCAAGGAAATAAATATCTTGCTTCGTTTGATACTAATGGCGACTATAAATTTTTATTTAGAGACGATGGCTGGGGTTTTGCTGATAGTGGCTGGACAACACCGGCTGACTACGCGGAATATTTTTATTCCGATGATATTACTTTAAAACCAGGCGAACTTGTTTGTATTGCTGGCGAAAACAAAATAAAACGTTGCAATAAAGATGATGTTTTAATAGGGGTAGTTTCAACAAAACCGGGGATTGTCGGGATATATGCCGATGACATAACTAACGCTGCGGAAAAATATGAAAAAGACTCCCATTGGGTTAAAGTAGGGTTAATGGGTCAGGTTCCGACAAATGTTTCGGTAGGTCAGGGATTTATAAAAGCAGGCGACCAATTAACATTGGCAAACAACGGTACTGCTGTTAAAGGAGAAAGTCCAAAAACTTTATTAATGATTGCTCTTGAGAACGCAAAGAAAGACGGCAAAATAAGAGTGCTTATAAAATAAATTTAACGTGTTAGAACGACGGGAATTAAAATCCCGCCTTAAAATTCTAGAAAATCATTAGAATCTATGGAAGGAATCTATGGAAGTTCAAATTTATGGAAGTTTAACTTCCATAGAAATCCACAACTTCCGTAGACTTCCAAAAATTTGAATTATCTAATATGACGACGATCGTCATGATATTAGATATAACAATAGATCTTTACGATGTTAAAGCGTTTACCGCACTTATAAAAATTATAAAAACTTACTTAAGAAAAATAAAATTAATCCCAGGCCGCTCATTACTGCGGAAATAATCCAAAACCTCATTACGATTTGCGTTTCCGGCCAGCCTAAGGCTTCAAAATGATGATGAATCGGCGCGGCCAAAAATATTTTTTTGCCGCGGAATTTTTTGGAAAGCAGTTGTAAAATCACCGAGGCGGATTCAATCAATAAAATAAAAGCGATGAGCGGAAGAAATAAAACGCTATTGGTAAGTAAAGCGATTACCGCCAAAACAACGGTTAATCCCATTATGCCGGTTTCGCCCATATAAAATTTCGCCGGATGAATATTAAACCAAAGATAAGTGACTAAAGCCCCTAAAATAATTGTTATTAAAATAGTTAAGTCGTACATTCCTTTGGCATAAGCGATGACGCCGTAAGCGGAAAAAATCGGCAAAAGAACGCCGGCGGACAACCCGTCAAGGCCGTCAACCACTCCCCCCGAAAATACGGCTAAAACGGTCAGGATAAAAAGAAAAATATACAAACCGTTGATTTCCAAATTGCCGTAAAAAGGAATGTAGATACTGCTCCAGCCGAGCTTGTAGTAAAACCACCAGGCTCCGGCCAAAGCAATCAAAGAAATGAGCGCCAGCCGAACTTTAAACCTAATGCCGCCGCCGACATATTTGCCTTTGTTATTAACAACCAAAACGTCGTCCACTAATCCCAAAAGCGAAGCGGAGATCAAAGCGAATAAAGGAAGCCATGTTTGCGAACGGGAAAGAAAATTTATTTTAGCCGCCAAATTTTCCGGCAAAAATTGAATTATTAAAACGGTTAAAAGAGTGATAATTAAAATCGTTCCCCAGATAAGAATGCCGCCCATTCGGGGAACGGAGATTTCTTTTTGGCCGTGCAATTTCGTGAAAATCGGCGTTTTCTCGCCGCCGAAAGTCTTTTCCCGCGGCTTTTTCTTCCAGGCTTTATATTTGTATAAAAAACGGATTAAAACCGGCGCCAAAAAAAGAGCTATCGCGAAAGATAAAATAAAATAGCTTAAAATTTTAGTGATTAAAAAGACGTGGGTGAAATACATTTTTTAATCAAATCTTTTAATCGTTCCGTTTCTTTAAAAGAATCATCCGCGCCTAAAACGATTGATAAAATCGTCTTGCCGTTAATGTCAAAAAGAGCGATTAAGTTTCTTCCCGATTCTTCGATAAAGCCGGTTTTGCCGCCGATAAAGTCAGATTGACCGGCGAATCGATTGACGGACAATAATGTTTTTTTCCTTTTTGTTTTTAAATCGGTTATTATCGTCTCTCTTTGACGGGAAATTTCCAGTAATTCCGAATGATTCTGGCGGATATAATTTACTAATTTAGCCAAATCGTTTGTTGTTGATTGATTAATATAGGATAGGCCGGTCGGTTCAAGATAACTGGTTTGAAACATTTTCAATTCTGCCGCTTTTTTCTGCATTTCGTCAATAAATTCTTTTTCGCCGAAATTTTCGATAATTGCCGCCGCCGCATCGTTGCTTGAGGAAATCAGCATTGCTTTAATTAAGTCTCCTGATTTATAAATTTCGCCGGCTTCGAGATTTCCGGCCGTTCCTTCGGTAGAAACCGCTTTCGCACTTATTGTTATTTTTTTGTCAAATCCAATTTTCTCAGCCGTTATTACGCTTGTCATTAATTTTGTCAGGGACGCGATAGGCCAGCGTTTTTCAGGATTTAATTCAAAAAAATTGGCGTTATAATCGGGATATTTCACTAAAATCGCTTTGGCGGTTAAGGTCGTTTCATTAAAATCGCAAATCGGAAGCGGCGGGTCGATTTTTGCTTCGGAAATCAGAACGGTGTTAGCGGTATTATCTATGCCAAAAGTTTTTTCGGAACTAAATTTTGAATACAGTTTTGAAAACAATTCTTCCTGTTTTTCGGTAAGAACATTTTTAAAATTCGCCAGATTTTGATTGACGTTTTGCTTGGCGGCGGAAAAGTTATTGGCAATGTCGTTGGCGGTTGAAACTAATTTTTTCGACGCGGCATAATAAAAATCGTTTACAAAAAGAAGAACCGATTCATCGCCTTCGTCGGTCATGCTTTGTTGAATTTTTGCGTCGTTGCCGAAAGAATTTAAAGAAAGAGCAACGATAATAACTAATGAAAGAATTAAAGCTTGTAATTTCATAGGATATGAGAGTTTATTTCTTTATATTTTTCATATTCCGGAAGTTCCCGAACATTCGAAATGCCGAGATATTTTAACAAATCAAAACTTACTCGGTAAAGATAGGCGTTACCTCTTTGAGGGTCGGGAAAGCGTTCTATTAATCCCCGAATCAGCAAATTTCTTAAAATAAAACCGGAATTAACGCCGCGGTAATAATCGATTTGCGCCCGCGTCAAAGGACCGAAAAGATCG
>JAJZBA010000054.1 GCA_021799155.1 bacterium
GCTGGTTTACGTCAAGCCGGCCGTTTTCCAGCAGTTAGAAGCTTTTATTTCCACTTTGCCGTTGAATGTTGATAAAATTTTAGTTCATACTCCTTTGAATTCCGGCCCGGTTTCTTCGATGTTTCCCTTTGTTTCGGTTGATTTGACTTCCGATGAGGGGATCTTATACGGCGTTAATCGACATAATAATACTTTGGTCGTTTTTGACCGGTTTTCTCTAGAAAACGCCAATTCGGTGATTTTTGCTAAAGCCGGCGCCGGAAAATCTTATGCCGCTAAACTGGAAATTCTTCGTTCAATGATGATGGGGGTTGATGTTTTAATCATTGATCCGGAAAATGAATATCAAAAATTGGCTGAATCGGTCGGCGGCAGTTTTTTCAAAATTTCCTTGACTTCCGAAAATCAGATTAATCCTTTTGATATTCCGATTGTGCCCAAAGGCGAAGACCCGGCGGATGTTTTTAAATCCCACGTTCTTAATCTTGCCGGCTTGATAAAACTAATGCTTGGTTTAATCACTCCCGAAGAAGACGCTATTTTGGACAGGGCGATTACGGCTACTTATGAATCCCGCGATATTACACCGGACAGAAAAGATTTCACGGAGGTTGAACCGCCATTACTTTCCGATTTACAGATTGTTTTGGAAAGCACCGAAGGCGGCCGCGGCTTGGCAAAGCGGTTGGAAAAATTCACCAAAGGAAGTTATGCCGGTTTCGTTAATAGACCGACGAATATAGATATTAAAAATCGATTGATTGTTTTTTCGGTTCGAGATTTAGAAGAGCAATTGAGACCGATTGCGATGTATATTGTTTTGAATTTCATCTGGAATCTTATCAGAGCTGATTTTAAAAAACGGATAATGGTTGTTGACGAAGCCTGGTGGTTGATGAAATATCCGGATTCCGCCGCTTTTCTTTTTAGTCTTGCCAAGCGATGTCGGAAATATTATTTGGGTTTGACGACGATTACCCAGAATGTGGAAGATTTTTTAGAATCGCAATACGGCCGACCGATTATCACTAACTCGGCTTTGCAGTTGTTGTTAAAACAGGCGCCGGCGAGCGTTGAAATTTTGGCGAAAACATTTAATCTCTCCGAAGCGGAAAAAGGATTGCTTTTAGAAGCCGATGTCGGTGAGGGATTGTTTTTCGCCGGCTTGAATCACGTGGCGATTCAGGTTATTGCTTCTTATTTCGAAAACCAGATTATTACAACGAAACCTGAGGAACTATTGGAGAGTAATCGCCAATAATGCGAATATTTAGTAAATAATGCGAATAAAGAAACTAACAAAAGAATTAGTTTTTCCAGGGTTGAGCTATAAAATTATTGGGGCTTCATTTAAGGTATTTAATGAATTAGGCTGGGGTTTGCCCGAAAAAGATTATCAAAATGCATTAAGTAAAGAATTAAAAGAAGCGGAGATAAATTTTAAACAAGAAGTTTATATTCCCCTACAATATAAATCTTTAAATATCGGTCGTTATTTTGCGGATTTTATAATCGAAGATAAAGTTTTATTAGAATTAAAGGTTGTCCCAAAATTAGGATATACTCATTCTAAACAAATTTTAACCTATTTAAGAATTAGCGGAATTAAATTGGGAATTTTGCTATATTTTACTAAAGAGGGCGTAAAATATCGTCGAATTTTAAATTCTAAAGTTTAATTCGCATTATTTTGAATTAAATTAGCATTATTAGTGATTACTTTATGGATAAAAAAATTTCTTTGCCAGAAATAATTATAATGGTAATGATTGTTGGTGGAGCGGATGCTTTTGATGTGGTTACTGATTTGGCGGCAGCAATTCCGGTAATCGGCCAAATTTTGGTTTTTAGCAATTGGTTTATGGATATTTTCGTTTTGGCGATTATCCAGTTCTGGTTTATAATGAAAGGAGGAATCGGATTCAGAAAACAGGCAGTGGCTTTGGTTGGAAACTTGATAGAAATGATTCCACTTTTGGATATTTTGCCGATTAGAACTGCGACATTGTTGGTGGCGATATATTTAATTAATAAACCTGAAATTATAGAGAAAGTCGGAGTAGTAAAAGGGAAATCTGTAAAAACATGAGTAAACTACAAACTACAAATTACAAATTACAAACAAATTCCAAATTCCAAATTCCAAAATTCAAAATACGTTTTAGTTATTTGAATTTAAATTATTTGATATTGTTTGTAATTTGGTGCTTGGGATTTGGAATTTTATTTTTAAATTTTGTCAATGCTCAAACTTCGCCACAATTTCTCGTTTCCTGGCAGACCAAGACTTACGTGCCTTCCTGGTATCAGGGCAAGATTTTTCCGACCAAAGATTCTGCCATCGAAGTTCGTTTTGAATTGATTGATAACGGCAGGATAGTCGATATTTCTAAAGAAAAAATCCGTTGGTATTTGAATGACAAACTTTACAGTAATGAAAACAGCGGTTTTGGGAAAAAATCCATTATATTTTTAATGCCTGATTATCCCGGCAAAAGTACGGAAGTCAGGATAGAAATTTTTCAATATAAAGGAGACAAAACGATCGGAAAAATTATTAATATTTCTTCGGTCAGTCCCGAAGTTGTAATTGATGCGCCTTATCCGGATCATAAAATCAATGTCGGCGCCTCGAATTTTTCAGCTTATCCGTTTTTCTTTAATATCAAGAGCTTAGATAATTTCGGTATTGAATGGTCGGCGATGGGGCAGAAAGCTGATACGTCTGTCGCCGAACCATGGTTGTTGAATTTAAACATCGATTCTCAAGCGCCAAAAGGAACGGAAATCGACGTTTCGGTTTCAATAAGAAATCTTTTGAAAGAATTGGAATTCGCCAGTCGAAGTATGAAATTATTTATTCAATGAAAATAATTTTCGCGATTACAATTTTGTTTTTGGTTTTTAGTTTTAATTTTGTTTTGGCGGCGGGAATTGATTTAAATTGTCAAACAAACCCCGATGCTTATCCTTGGTGTCAGCAAGGAGCGAAAGATCCGGCCGGGTTAGTGAGCAGTTTTTATAAAATCGCTTTGGGTTTAGCCGGCGCCGCTGCTTTAGGGGTTTTGATTTACGGCGCCGTTTTGTGGACATTATCCGGTGCGGTCACCTCCAAACAAGACGCTAGAGAATGGATTTCCGGCGCCTTATGGGGATTAGTGCTTTTGTTGGGCGCTTATAGATCG
>JAJZBA010000055.1 GCA_021799155.1 bacterium
GAAAGGGGGGTAAAATACCCCCAAATATTGTTTTTACCATAAATCAAATTGAACTGTTAATTTTTCTTTTATTATCCGGGTACATGCCGGACAATACAAATCATAGCAATTATCTGTCCCACGAATTCCGCAAAGATCCGCATCCTTTCTTTTTCCTTCCCAGCCGCAATTCCCGCATTTTTCAATAGCATTTTTATTCTTTTTGATTTGCTCTTTAAGATATTTTGCTTTTCTTTCTATTTCTCCAAGCATACAACCTCCTTTGGCACATGAAATATAATAAAATCATCTTCATTCAATTCGGCACGCCTTATTTTATCAACAACTTCTCCGCGGTAATCGCCAACAAATGCTATTTCTTTCTGATACATCCAGAAAGAGGCAACCCATTTGTTGCTATATTTCTTTCTAATTTCTATAGGCAATGCCAGATGCGATTCATAACCGGCCATATTTATCACCTCCTTTAATTTTCTTTTTATAAGATAGCGCCTTTACCCAGTTTGTCAATTATTAACTTTTACTATTTCAACTACCCAATCGATTTCCTGCGGCGATTTTTTCGCAATCAATCCGGCTTTGTCTTCCGACGGTAAAAAGTCGCGGCCGACAATTTTGCCGTCAGCCATCCAAATAATTTCCAAATCCAAATGCGTATTTTTGTTCCAAAAAGTCGGCTTACTTCTCGGTTCAAAATAAAAAATCATTCCGTTGGCATTTTTTAACTCTTTTATTTCTGAGAGTCCTTTTGCTTTTTCTAAAACCGTCCTGGCGGTCAACAAAACATAGTCTTTGCCGTCGATGTTTAAAACAATTTTTTCTCGCCGGTCCGCCAACGGCAATTTATTGATTATTAAAAAAACAACGCCGGTAAAAATACTCAAACCAACCAACAAAATTTTTTTACTAAACTTAATCATTAATATCTATTATACTAAAATAATGATTATCGCCACTAACAAGCGCGCTTATTTTGACTATCAAATCTTGGAAACTTACGAAGCCGGCGTCGAGCTTTTGGGCTTTGAAGTAAAGTCTATAAAAACCGGCAGAATCAATCTGGCCGGTTCTTACGCTGTTATAAAAGACAATCAAATTTGGCTTCTTAATGCCGATATTCCTCCTTATCAGCCAAAGAATATGCCGAAAGATTACGACTCAAAAAGAACCCGGCGCCTGCTTTTGAAAAAATCAGAAATCAAAAACTTAATCGGCCGGACTCAGGAAAAAGGCTTGACTTTAGTACCGCTTAAAGTCTATACTAAAAGCAAAACCGGAAAGATTAAGATTGAAATCGGACTGGCGAAAAGCCGAAGAAAAGCCGACAAACGCGAATTGATAAAAAAACGGGAAGCCGAAAGAGAAATTAAAAAAATGGTTTAGGGGGATGTTAGGATTCGACAAAAATCGCTCTTTAAAAACGCAGGCCGAGCCGATTAACTCGCAAAACTGATCAAAAACAAATATAACTGCCAACAAAAACTTGGCTCCCGCGTTCGCTTTCGCGTAATGCGGGGTTACCTCGCCAAATCTTTAGCGACGGCGAGCATCGTTTAATCGACGCTTGATAGATTTAAAACGGTGTCATATTTTCAAGCTATATTTAATTCTGTTGTCGGCGGAATTAAACGAACAATCTCCGGCAAAGAATTAAGAATGTTTCGTCCCGGTTTTAATTTCTTAATTCTCAAAACCATCGGGACTACGCCTGTAGAAGTTTTTAAAGAAAATTTTTGGACAAGGGTTCAACTCCCTTCATCTCCACAAAACAATATTTAAATATAAAAATTATTCAGCAATACAAAATCAATAATCAAATAACGGCAGCCGAATTGCGAGTAGTGGATGAAAAAGGAGAAAATCTCGGAATTATGCCGCTTGAGGCGGCATTAAAATTAGCGAAAGAAAAAGGGCTGGACTTAATAGAAATCGCGCCGGCCGCCAAACCGCCGGTGGCGAAAATCATCGATTACGACAAATTCCGGTACCAAAAAGAAAAAGAGTTAAAAAAACAAAAAGCAACTCAGAAAATCGGCGAACTGAAACAAATAAGAATCAGCGTCAGAGAAGCCCATCACGATTTGGAAGTCAAAACAAAAAAAATAGAAGGGTTTTTAAACGAGGGAAATAAGGTAGAAATCGTTCTCGTGTTGAAAGGCAGGGAAAAATATCTGAAAGATTGGGCAAGACAAAAATTAGAAGAATTTTTAAAAATGATTGCGGTCGAATATAAAATCGCCGTTGAGCCGAAATTCGGAGGAAAAGGAATAATAATACAGATTGCAAAAAAATAAAAACGTATGAAAAAATCAATTTCCAATCGAATCAAAATCACCAAAACCGGAAAAGTTTTAAGACGGCCGATGGGGCAGTGCCATTTTCGCGCCAAGAAAAGAAGCGTTCAAATAAAAAGGCGGAAAGGATTAAGAAATATCGATTTACAAACAATATGACAAGGGTTAAAAGAGGCAAAATTGCCGCAAAAAAAAGAAGAAAAATATTAAAACACACCAAAGGTTTTAAATGGGGTAGGAAATCAAAAGAAAGGGCGGCCAAAGAAGCATTGCTTCACGCCTGGACGCATGCTTTCCGAGGCCGAAAAGAAAAAAAACGCGATTATCGCGCTTTATGGCAAACGCAAATTAACGCCGCGGTCCGGCCTTACGGATTAAACTACAGCAAATTCATCGCCGGATTAAAAAAACAAAACATTATTCTTGACCGCAAAATACTAGCGGATATTGCCCGAAATCATCCGCTTATATTTGAAAAAATCGTCCAAAAAGCGAAGTAAAACGCGAAGTTCCGAGTAATCTTTGCTCTACTACGGGGAACCGAAAATTTTTGAAAAATAGTAGGAAAAAATAAAATAAATCCCGCGTTTGCGGGATTTTTTAATGGGCGGGTGGCTTATGGCCATAAATGGAATAATATTCTGATTCTGTTTAATTTCGCTATAAAATCAATCAACCTGTTTATTCTTTCGCGCTTTTCGATATTTTTGTGCTTAGATTTTAAAATTATAAAATCTCCTTTCTTCATAAAATCCTCCTTATCGCAAAACAAAGTTTTTCAGTCTTTCTTTTGACGAGATCGGAA
>JAJZBA010000056.1 GCA_021799155.1 bacterium
AGATTATTCTCCCCCGCCAGTGAAAAAATGTGTCATGAATCAAGTGTCAAGCGTCAAAAATAAAATAAAAATTATTCAACCGAAAAACATTTTAGAATTAAAAAAACTTGATTACTTGACACATGACACTTGTGACTTATCCATTGTTGCCGCTTACGCCAAAATTCTTCCCAAAGAGATTTTAGAGATTCCGCGACTTGGAACTATTGGTGTTCATCCTTCTTTATTGCCGAAATACCGCGGCCCCTCCCCTATTCAAACCGCTATTTTAAATGGCGATGAGGAAACCGGCGTTACGCTTTATTTAGTGGATGAGGGATTGGATAGCGGCGCAATATTGGCAAATCGCAAAGCGCAAATCGCAAAACGTAATTATAAAGAATTAGAAAAAATACTGGCGGAATTGGGGGCAGATTTATTGATTGAATTTTTACAAAAAACGAATCAATTTTTAGGAAGTCAGACTCCCTTAAGTATTATGAATATTATGGAAGTTGAACTTCCATATATTAAACCGCTCCTCCAGGATGAATCACAGGCTACTTACACGAAAAAATTCACAACTCAGGACGCTTACATTGAATTAAAAGATTTAAAGATGGCGCAAGAGCAAGACGGTGAAGCGGCAATTATAATAGATAGAAAAATTCGGGCGCTGAATCCTGAACCCGGGGTTTGGACTATTAAAGAAAATAAACGAATAAAAATTTTAGAAGCAATTTTAACTCCGGAAGGAAAATTAAAACTCAAGAAAATACAGTTCGAAGGTAAAAAACCTATTGACATTTCAAATTAGAAGAATATAATTTTAAAACTGCATCTTAAAAATTTCATAGGAGGCTGCGATGAGATTTCAAAATCTGTTATTAGTTGCTGTTTTTGTTGTGTTGATTGTTTTTCTCTCCCCTAAAAATGTTTGCAAAATGGAATTGTCAAAAGAACCGACGAATTTGGCAATTACCGAAATAGAAGTAATAGCCACGGCTTATTATAAGCCGTTAAAAAAACAATCGGTTTATTCAACCGGTTCTTATGAAGATGAAACTGCTTTGAACGGCAGTGGAGTCACTTATTCAGGAGAAAAGGCCACAAAAGGCATTATTGCCGCTGATTTGCGGATTTTTCCTCTGGATACCATTGTTTTTGTCCCCGAATATGGCTATGGGGTAGTTAAAGATACCGGCGGGAAAATTCGCGGTCGGCGAATTGATGTTTTTGTAGGAGAAGGCAAAGATGGTTTAAGAAAAGCAAAAACATGGGGAAAGAAAAAAACAAAAGTTTATGTATTAAAATGGGGTGATGTTTAATCGCCCCCTTTTTTTATTTTGTTGTTATAGATTTATCAAAAATTGTATGTTAAAATTTTATCGTAAAAAAAATATTGCCGGATCGTCTAATGGTAGGACGCCTGACTCTGGATCAGGTAATCTTGGTTCGAATCCAGGTCCGGCAGCCAGTTAGGACAAGACAAAGGGTGCGCCTTGCGGCTTCGCCGCTCGGCGCTCTGATTTGCAAGGATTTGCCAGTCATTTCTGAACAAAACCGAAACCGCCCGCTCCCGCAAAAGAGGGTTCGAGCCGACTTTTTGGAGAAAATTTTTCAATTCTGAAAAATTTTCTTGCAAAGCGATAATTTTGGCTTGGTGAGCCGATTTTATGAGTTCCCGGGCGCGTTCGAGCCAGCGATTGCCCTGTCGCTCAAAATCTTTCAATTTTTGCTCAACCTCAATTTTGCGTGCGAGGATTTTGTTTTTCTTGGCGATGTACTCCTCGCTTGTAATGGTCTTTTCCAAGTGAGCATCCAAAAGCGCATCTAACTTTTCTTCGCACGCCTTAACCTCGTCTTTGAGATTTTGAGCGAACAGGGCATCAGATTGGGCGATGCTTTGTTCTTCTTTATCAAGTTGCGCCAACATTTTCTCTGTCCAATCTGAAGGCAAAGAAACTTTTTGTAGGATTTTTGAAATTTCTGCGGCGAGAACTTCCTCGCGGATGTATGGCTGGGAGCAAGGAGTTTTCTTTTTGGTACAGCGATAATAGTTGTGTCCTTTCTGCGTTTCTGAAGTAATGGCGCATCCGCACTCACCGCATTTCAAAAGTCCGCGAAACACATACTCCTTTTGTCCGCGTTTTTTCGGACGCGATTTTTCCGCCATCACCGCTTGGCATTTGTCAAAAAGTTTCTTTGTAATCGCTGGCTCGTGCTTTCCTTCGTAGAGTTCACCGTTAAATCTCATTGCGCCGTAGTAAAAGGGATTGGTGAGTATCATTTGGATATTGGAGACGGAAAGCACTTTTTCGTTTCGGCTCACCAAGCCCAAATCGGTGATAATCTTTCGGAGTTCTTTGATTGAATAATTGCCGGTGGCGTAGAGTTCAAAAAGTTTTCTGACGAGGCGAAATTTTGCGGGGTCGGGCTTCATTAGTTTAGTCGCCTTGTCATTCAAATATCCGGTAGGAGCAACGCCAACATATTCGCCTCGTCTGATTTTTTGGCGCAACCCCCGTTTTACATTCTCCGAAAGATTATCAACATAATATTTGGATTGCCCAAAAGCGATATTCAACATGAATTTTCCTTGCGGCGTGGCATCAAACCAAAATGTCGGGAATTTGAGCTCGCGGATTTTTCCGGTGTCTATGAGGTAGATTATTCTCCCACCATCAACGGAATTTCGCGCAAGGCGATCAGGATGCCACGCCAAAATTCCTTGAGCAAATTCTTTCTCTATGAGCGAGAGCATTTGATTGAAAATCGGTCTGCCCGGCTCTTTGGCGGTTTGCGATTCTATAAATTCCTGCACAATTTCCAAATGCTCTCGCTCGGCAAATTCACGCAACTCGGTAATCTGCGCCTCAATAGATAGAATTTGTCTGTCCGGCTCATCTGTTGATTTTCTTGCGTAGAGAAAGAATTTGCTCATATCGCTTTTGGGCTAAAAATTATCGCTTTGCTTGTCGCCGAAGGCGAAACAAAAAGTCGGTCATAAATTTTATTTATCATTGCTTCGCAATGTCGAACCCTCTTTTGCGGGAGCGGGCGGTTTCGGTTTTGTTCAGAAATGACTGGCAAATCCTTGCAAATCAGAGCG
>JAJZBA010000003.1 GCA_021799155.1 bacterium
AATTTTTGTCGAATTTCTTGTCTAGAATAGAAATATCGGCTTTTTTAAATTGCGGCGATTTTTGAAGAAATTTTAATAATGATTTTCCTTCAAGGCCGAAACCTAAGATGGCAATTTTCATATTCATACGTTTTATATTATTACAAAAAAAGAATCCCATCGAAAGACGACGGGATATTATTGCGCGAGTTGAAAACTAAATAAATCTTTTAATCAGGGTTATGGTGTCAGGATGATAGTGAGAGTGATATTCTGGTGTGAAAGGATGCATTACAACCCCACTTTTTCCTCCGCTGTTGACGGCGTGAATGATGTTGTTTTCGGAGCACAATATGGCGACGTGTCCGACGTAAATTCCTGGTAGTTTTGAAAAGTCGTAGTAACCTTTTTCGCCGTGGAAGAACAATAAGTCGCCTGGTAGTGCTTCGGGAAAAGAAGGTATTATTTGTCCAATTTCCGAAGTAGCCTGTTCAATAGTTGACGGCGGCAGCACTAATTGTAGTGTTTTCCAGAAAACATATACTACAAATGAAGAGCAATCCACCTCCTGAATCGGTTTTCCGTCAAAAGCTATCAATTCTTCTCGAAACCGCGGCCGCGCCCCTCTTTTATACGGCGTTCCAACAAGAGATTCAGCGAAATCAATTATTTCTTTTCTTTTTAAATCTTTCACTAACTGCAATTTTTCTATCTTTGTCATTTTTCCTCCCTTAAATTAAAGATTTAATTTAAAGATGCTGTATTATTTTTATTCCAAATCTTTACTAATGTCAAGTTATTTGTTATTATTATTTCGCGGAGTGGAGGAACGGTTACCTCGGGAGGCTCATAATCTCCAGAAGCGGGTTCAATTCCCGCCTCCGCAACAAACGAGCGAAGAGAGTTTGCGGGAATTGAAGCCGACCCGAACGAAGTGAGGGCGGCGGGTTTCGGAGGAGACCGCCAGAAATTTATAAATTTATAAAATTATTCATTGTGGCGGTCGGGGGAGAAAAATTCCCGCCTCCGCAACAAATGAGCGAAGCGAGTTTTCGGGATATGGCAGGGTAGCTCAGTTGGCAGAGCGAGGGAGTCATAACCCCTAGGTCGTGGGTTCGATCCCCACCCCTGTCACAAAATAAAAAATATGATTCAAATTCAAGAACTCAAAAAATCAGCCTTAAAAGAAATTTCGGCTGCCGGAAGTTTAGAAGAATTAGAAAAAGCCGAAATTAAATACCTCGGTCGGAAGGGTGAACTAACATTGATTTTACGTTCTTTAAAAGATTTACCCGTTGAAGAACGAAAAAAAATTGGTCCGTTAGCGCAGCAACTTAAAAAAGAATTAGAAGAATTATTTAATAAGAAATCCGAAGAACTAAAAACTAAAACCTATAACCTAAAACCTGTTTTAGATATTACCAAGCCGGGTAAAAAAATCAAAATAGGCCATCTTCATCCACTTTCAAAAATCGAAGAAGAGATTCGTAACATTTTTCTTTCAATGAATTTTTCGGTCGTCGAAGGCCCGGAAATCGAAGATGAATATCATAATTTTGACGCTTTAAACATTCCCAAAGACCATCCGGCAAGAGACGCGTGGAACACGTTTTGGCTTAAATTAACCGACTACAAACGACAAACGACTAACGACGGCCGTAAATTATTGCGGACTCATACCAGTCCGATGCAGATTCGCTATATGGAAACTCATAATCCGCCTTTTCAAATAATTGTGCCGGGCCGGGTTTTCCGCTATGAAGCCACTGACGCGTCTCATGAAATAAATTTTTACCAAATTGAAGGCTTGATGGTTGGCAAAGATATTTCGTTGGCGAATTTCAAATTTATTATTGAGGAATTTTTTAAAAAATTTTTCGGCCGCGAAATAGAATTTCGCTACCGGCCGAGTTATTTTCCTTTCGTCGAGCCGGGTGTGGAGGTTGATATTAAATTTAAAAACAAATGGCTGGAAATCATGGGAGCGGGTATGGTTCATAGAAAAGTTTTTGAATCCGTTAAATATAATCCTTACGAGTGGCAAGGTTTCGCTTTTGGAATGAGTTTGGAGAGATTGACGATGATTAAATACAAGGTTGATGATATTAGACTGTTTTATTCCGGTGATTTGAGATTTATAAATCAGTTTTAAGCGCGATGAAAAAAAAAGATCTCTTTTTTGAAGAAGCGGTTTTAGACGATCTTTCTCAAAATTTTGATTCTTTAGAACAGCCGCTTTCGGCTAGAGCTTTTAAGTTTATTGGCTTTTTTACTGTTATTATTATTTTTATTGTTGTCGGCCGTCTGCTTTTTTTAGGCTGGTTTAAGAATGATTTTTATAAATCCCGTGCTTTGGCTAATGCCGGCCAAATTACGGTTGTCAGAACTCAGCGGGGGATTATTTTTGACAAGTTTAATAAACCGCTGGTTAAAAATCTTCCGGCTTATCGTTTAAATTTAAAACTGGTCGAGTTTTTTAAAAATGAAGAAGAAAGAACAAAAACAATAAAAGCTCTCCAAGAAATTCTTAATCTGCGCGCAGGCGAAATAGAAAATTTATTGAAAGGAGTTAATCTGGAAAAACAAAATTCTATAATCATCGCCAAAAAATTAAACGTTGATCAACTCATTAAAATTAAAAATTTAAATCTCCCGGCTCTTCGGATAGATGATTATTTTGAAAGGGAATATCCCGACCCCTTCGCCTTTTCTCATTTAATCGGTTATACCGGGATCGCCAGCGATTCCGATTTGGAAAACAATCTTTCGCTTTCTTTAAACGACATAATCGGCAAAAGCGGTCTTGAGGTTTATTACGATAAAGAGCTGAGAGGAGAAGACGGAGAAATAATTAATTACAAAAACGTCAAAGGAGAAATTATTGATGAAAAATTGGTTAAGGAACCGGCGCCGGGCAACGGGCTTTATACGACAATCGATGCCGAATTTCAATCTTATTTTTACAATCGTTTGAAACAGGGAATCGATTATCTGGGAAGCCGCGGAGGCGTCGGTATTGCTTTAAATCCTCAAAACGGAGAAGTTTTAGCTTTGGTTAATTTACCGAGTTTCGATAATAACGAAATCAAACAATCGGATTTAACCAACCAATTTCGCCCTCTTTTTAATAGGGCGATTTCCGGCGTTTATACGCCGGGCTCGACGGTTAAACCGCTCGTGGCTTTCGCGGCTTTAAAGGAAAATATTATTGAGCCGGAAAAAGAAATATATTCAGCCGGCTATATCGATGTTCCTAATCCTTATCATCCGGACCAACCTTCGCGTTTTGTTGATTGGAAGCCGCACGGCTGGGTGAATTTGTACTCCGCCATTGCGCGTTCCAGTAATGTTTATTTTTACGAAGTCGGCGGAGGTTTCGGAAATCAGAAAGGATTGGGGATTGAAAAATTAAAAGAATATTGGCAAAAGTTTGGTTTCGGCGAATTAACGGGTATTGATTTAGCCGGAGAAGCAAAAGGCTTTCTTCCCGATCCGAATACTAAAGAGAAAAAAGGAGAAATTTGGCGCTTAGGCGACACTTATAACGTTTCTATTGGCCAAGGGGATCTTTTGATTACGCCACTTCAGCTTATCAATTACATTTCCGCCATTGCCAACGGCGGTAAAATTTATCAGCCTTTTATCGTAAAAAAAATAATTTCCGAAAAAAAAGAGACAGTTAAAGAGACAAACCCCAAAATTATTAAAGATTATTCTTCCGATATTGAAATTATAAAAAAAGTTCAAAAAGGAATGATTGACGGCGTGGAAAAATCTTACGGAACGTCTCATTTATTGGCGGATTTGCCGATGTCGGTGGCGGCTAAAACCGGCAGTTCGCAGATTGAAAATAAAAAGAAAATAAATGCTTTTTTTGTCGGGTATGCGCCAACGGAAAATCCTCAAATCGCGATTTTAGTTTTGGTTGAAGATGCCCGCGAAGGGAGCATTAATACCGTGCCGATAGCAAAAGACGTTCTAAAATGGTATTATTACAACAGGATAGTTAAAAGTTTATAAAGTTTTAAAGTTTATGAATTCTGAATTACGGAAAGATCTCGTTTCCGGCGATTGGATAGTCATCGCGCCCGGAAGAATAAAGAGGCCGGACCAATTTTTAAAACTGCAAAAAATAAAACGCCCCAAAGTTTCTGTCAGAGGCTGTCCTTTTGAGGATTTGCGAAAAAGCGGTCAACACCCGCCGATTTTAAAATTTAAAAATCACAAAGATTGGGAAGTGGTCGTTGTTGAAAATAAATATCCGGCTTTTACTCATATTAACACGTGCGCTCATCCGGAAAAGAAAGGCCCTTATTCCGTGATGGAGGGTGTCGGTCATCATAACTTGGTTATTACGCGCGATCACTATAAGAATTTTCCGAAGCTTGGCAAAAAAACGGCGGAACTAGTTTTTAAGGCTTTTGTCGATTATTACAAATTATTGGCGAATGATTATTGTTTGGCTTATGTTTCAATTTTTCATAATTGGGGGCCGAAAGCCGGGGCTTCGGTTTATCATCCGCATTATCAAGTTATCGCTTTGCCGATTATTCCGCCGGACGTGGAGCATTCACTTAAAGGTTCGGAAAATTTTTATAAAAAACACAAAAAATGCGTCCATTGTGTAATGCTGGACTGGGAATTGAAAGAAAAAAAGAGAATTATTTACGAAAACAAATTTGCCGTTGCGTTTGTGCCGTTTGTTCTGCGCGAACCGTTCGAACTGCGCGTTTTTCCAAAAAAACATTTGCCATTTTTTGAAGACACCCCTTCAAAGATTATGAACGGCGTTGTCGAAGTTTTGCAGAAAGCATTGCAAAAAATGGAAAAGCGACTTCATGACCCGGATTATAATTTTTTTATTCATACATCGCCGATTCAGGATAAAAACCGGCACAAACATTACCATTGGCATATTGAAATTCTTCCAAAATTCAGCATCTCGGCCGGATTCGAACAGGGGACGGGAATCGAAATTACCGCCATCGATCCCGATGAAGCGGCGAGGATATTGAGATAATGATATCTATAGTATTAGAAACAATTTCAAGTTTTATTTTAACGATAATCGGCGGGATTGGTTATTTCGGCATTTTTTTATTGATGTTTTTTCAAAGCTTAAATATTCCAATCCCTTCGGAAATTATAATGCCTTTTGCAGGTTTTTTAGTTCAGAAAGAAGTTTTCAATTTTTGGTTGGTGGTTTTTGCCGGCGCTTTCGGCAATTTAATAGGCGCTTTGATTTCTTATCAATTGGCGTTTCTATTAGTTAAGAACGGTTTGAGAGAAAAATATAAAATTTTAAAATTTCTAATCAGCGACCACAATCTTAAAACAGCAGAGAAATGGTTTCAGAAATACGGCGCTTTTTCCATTTTTTTGGGCCGCTTAACGCCGATTTTAAGCACTTTTATTTCTTTTCCCGCCGGCTTGGCAAAGATGAACTTGAAAATTTTTTCAATCTTGACTTTTATCGGCTCGTTTATCTGGTGCGCTTTTTTGACCCGGCTCGGTTTTATCTTCGGTGAGAACTGGCAGATTTTGCAAGTTTATTTCCGAAAATTTGATTACGCGATTTTAATATCGATTTTAATTATAGTCGTAATTTGGTTTTATAATCATTTTAAAAATCAATCCAATAAGTAAGAGCGGTATAATTGATTATACCGGTATAATAGAGTATACCACTCGATGAATTATTATGGAGAAAATAATAATTTTTAATTGGAAAATGACACCGCAATCGCTTGCTCAGGCGCGGAACTATGCGGATTGGGCGCGGACTTGCGCGGAAAAATCGCAGAATAAGGCGAAAATAATTATTGTCCCGTCATTCGTCTATCTCTCAGAAATCGCTGGTCTTCTTAAGAGGACTAAAGTTAAATTGGGCGCCCAGGATGTTTTTTGGGAAAACAGCGGAACTTATACGGGAGAAATTTCGTCGAAAATGCTTAAAAATCTGGGTGTAGAATATGTAATTGTGGGACATTCAGAGCGTCGGAAATTTTTAGACGAAACGGACGAAATGATAAATAAGAAAGTTTTGGCGGCATTGAAAGCGGGATTGAAAGTGATTTTGTGTATTGGAGAGATAGAACGAACAACTAACAACAAACAACTAACGACACAAGAAAAAAATTTTGTTAAAAAACAATTAGAAAAAGATTTAAAAGGAATAAAAAAATTATTAGGTGTTGGTCGTAAATCGTTAGTTAGCAATCTTGCGATTGCGTACGAGCCAGTCTGGGCAATCGGCGCCGGCCGTTCCGATACTCCGGAGGATGCGGCAGAAATGATAAAATTTATTAAGTCGTTAATTGTTAATCATTTTTCATTAATTACCCCCGTACTTTACGGTGGTTCGGTGGATAGTAAAAACATTAAAAATTTTATACAATATAAAGAAATTGACGGTGTGCTAGTCGGGCATGCTAGTTTAAAAAGAGGAGAAATTAAAAAGATAATAAAATCTATTTCCAAATAAAAAAATGCCAAAATTTGAATTTCCAAGAGAATATTTTAAAGAACATTACGAAGAGGAAGAAAGAATAAATAAAAGAGATAAAAATAAATTTATTCCGATAGAAGACCTACCTTCAGATACATTAAATCCAGAAGAAATAGCGATTCTCAAAGAAGAAGGATTATTAAATCATTCTAGTAACAAAGAAGATGATGAAGATATTAAAGAGTATAGTGATTATGATAATGGTATAGATGAGCAACAGGAAAAATTTAATTTTGTTGAAAACATAGAGAAAGCAAGAAGACAAGCGATTGAGCAGGAGTTAAATAAAAAATTTGATGAATTAGAAAAAATAGAAGAAAAAGCAAAAGAGATAGCGCCAAAAGAAATTAATAAACCTTTATATAGCACAACACGACAAGAGCAGTCTTCAAAAGAAAGAATATATCACACCTATTATAAACCTTATAAATTTTTAACAAGATCAAAACGTAATCAAGGTCGCAAACCAAAATATAAAGATAAGCATTATGGAAAATAATATTTTTAAGAATATTTTTCGGATTTCAGCGATTTTGCTATTCGGTGTTTTGATTTTTGCTATTATTTATTCGTTGTTTTTTGGGCCTGCGAAAAAATTTAGCGATTCTTTGTTTCCGGCTAAGACAATTACCGTTTCCGCCGAAGGCAAAGTGACGGTAAGCCCGGATATTGCTAAAATATCTTTTTCTGCGGTATCCGAAGGCGTTGATCCGGAAAAAATTGCCGATGAAAATAACAGAAAAATGAATATGGCGATTGATTTTATAAAATCGCAAGGCATAGATGCTAAAGACATAAAGACAACACAGTATAATCTTCAGCCGAAATACGAGTATGACGAAAAAACCCAGAAAACTTTTATTTCGGGATATGCTTTAACACAGACGGTTTTGATAAAAGTGCGTGACTTGAGAAAAGTTGGGAAAATTTTGGCTGATTTACCGGCGCTGGGAATTAATCAAATAGGTTCAATTTCTTTTGAAGTTGATGACCCGGAAAAATATTTGACGGAAGCGAGAAATCAAGCGTTTGAGAAAGTGAAAATAAAAGCGAAAGAGATGTCGGAAAAGAACGGCGTAGAATTAGGCAAGGTTGTTAATTTTTTCGAATATCAAGGAGGACAGCCCGTGCCGTATTATATGGAGGCATTAAACAAAGGAGGCGCCGTGCCGTCAGTAATGCCTTCGATTGAGCCTGGTACGCAGGAAGTGAAGATACAGGTAAGTATGACTTATGAGATAAAATGAGGCTTAAAAAATCTACTTTTTCCACTATAATTATTTTGGTGGCTTTGGCGACGGTTGTAGTGATGTCGGGTTTAAATTTTATTATTCCTAATATGCAGAATAACGCAGATTCTAATACAAACGCAGAAGAGGATAAACAAAAATATAGTCAAGTGATTACTATGGAAAAAATTTTTTTGACAACTAGAGATGAGATGAAAATTGCGGCTGATTTATACCGGGTTGAAAATCCTGTTGGCTGGCTGGTTTTAGTTCATATGATGCCGGCGACTAAAGAATCGTGGATTAATTTGGCTAAAGAATTTCAAAAAATTGGTTATGAGAGTATAGCTATTGATTTGCGCGGTCATGGTGAATCCGAAGGCGGGCCGGAAGGATTTTTAAAATTTTCTGATAGTGAACATCAAAAAAGTGTTTTAGATTTGGAAGCGGCGGTTAAATACTTAATGGAAAGCAGACAAGCGACAAGCGACAAGATTATTTTTATCGGCGCTTCTATCGGCGCGAATTTATCGCTTCAATATTTAGCCGAACATTCAGAATACAAAACGGCAGTTTTGCTCTCGCCGGGATTAAATTATCGGGGAATAAAAACCGAGCCGTTTGTTCAAAAATTGGCATCCGAACAGCAGGCTTTCACCTCGGGCTTCGGCAATCCAAAAGCGCCCATTCGAATATTTTTTGTCAGCGCCGAAAATGATGGTGATAACGCCGAACAAAATAAAAAACTTTACGATTTGATCCCATCTAATAGCGGGATTGAAAAGAAAATCCAGATTTATCAAGTCGGCGGCCACGGCACGGATATTTTAGAAAACCAGCCGGAATTAAAAAGTTTAATTATTGATTTTATAAGATAATGAGTGATATTCAACAAACAACAAAGCAAGCCGGAAAATTCGCTCTTGTTGGCGTTTTAAATACCTTCATCGATTTCGCTATTCTTAATTTGTTGGTATTTCTTGGATTTACCGCCGTCTTTTTCATTTTTAATCAGAAATTTTTAATCGCCAATATTATTTCTGTTGCAGTAGCAATGATTAACAGTTTTGTTTTAAACAAGCAATGGGTTTTTCGTTCAGGAAGCGGAAGTGTTTATTTGGAAATCATCAAATTTTTAATAATCACCATTTTTGGAATGTTTGTTGTTCATCAATTGATTTTTAACTTTTTTTACTATCAATTCCCTGCAATTACGGATTTTATTATTTCATTTGTTCATTTGATTAAATTAGATTCGATTTTCTCCGATCAATTCGTGATTTTGAATTTTTCAAAGAGCATCGCGATTGTCGGTTCTCTAATTTGGAACTTTTTCGGTTATAAATTTTTTGTTTTTAAGAAAAAAAATAAAGAGACTATCCAATTTTGAGTTATCCACAGTTGCAAATAAATTTAGTTGTTCTAAAATTTAATTAAGGGCTTTGTATAAAAATTTGAGCGGAGCGAAAATTTTTATCAACAAAAACTTACCCAGCACATACTTTACTTGTGATAATGATTTAAGGATAAATAAGTTTGTTCTAAACAATCTTCTTTTCCTGAATTAACATCATCAGTAAAGTATGTGCTGGGTGCTGAAACTTTTAGATAAATTTTATTCGCTATCGCTCTAAAATTTATAAAAGTATCGCAAGTCAGCGCGATTGTATGGTCGACAATCCAACGCTGATTATAAAATTAATTCTTTATTCGCAAACGCTAAAAAATTATTGAAGTGTTTGCGAGCGCCACAATGGCAAAAAAGAAAGCGGCTAAAAAAGCCAAATCAAAGAAAAGATAAATTTTCTTTGAGCCCCCGACTCGAATTTCGAAATATCGAAATATCAATAAAGTCGGGGGCTTTTCTAATCTCGTTTACTTGTAAAATTTTAATAAATTTGGCATAATTAAAAATATGAAAATCGACATTAAGGCCACCAATTTAGAATTGACGTCGGCAATCCGCGATTATATAGAAGATAAAATCGGTTCGCTTGACCGTTTTCTGAAAAAATTTGAGACAAAAAGCGAGATAGAAGTTTTTATTGAAATTGCCCATACCACCAAACATCATCGTCATGGCAACGTTTTATACGCCGAAGCTACTATTCCGTTAGGCAAGAAAATTTTAAGAGCGGAACATTCGGATTGGGATATAAGATTAGCGATTGATAAAGTCAAAGACAAATTACAGCAAGAAATTAAAAAATATAAAGAGAAAAAAACATCGGATAGGCGGCAGAATCGACCGGTGGAGAAATAAATAATGTTTAGTTTTTTAAGACAATTTTTCGGCAAACCCCGAAGAAAAATCTTTGATTTTCTACGGGGCGAGCATAATTTTGAGCCGCTTGTAAAAAAAATTAACGCTTTGGAACCGATTTTTGAAAAATTAACGGTTCAAGATTTAAAGAACAGAAGCGAAGAATTAAAAGAACGAGCTCAAAAAGAAAGCCTTGACGAACTGTTGGTCGAGGCTTTTGCTTTAGTGAGAGAAGCGGCTAAAAGAACGCTTAATCAGAGACCTTTTGATGTTCAACTTATCGGCGGCATTGTTTTGCATCAAGGAAAAATTTCTGAAATGAAAACCGGCGAAGGGAAAACTCTGGCGGCCGTTTCGCCGGCTTATTTAAACGCTTTAAGCGGAAAGGGCATCCATATTATCACTGTTAACGATTATTTGGCGCGTCGCGACGCGGTTTGGATGGGACAAATTTATTCCCTTCTCGGAATATCAGTTGGTTGTTTGACGCACGAAGCGGCTTATATTTATGATCCGAAATATACAGAGCAAATTGTAAATCGCGAAGCGCAAAGCGTTGAGAACGATAAGCAATTAGCGCTTGGCGATTCGCTTGATCGCGAGCGCGATCAATTTGGCGGTTTTAAAGTAGTTCACGAATTTTTGCGGCCGGTTTCCAGAAAAGAAGCCTATCAATGCGATGTTTTATACGGTACCAATCATGAATTTGGCTTTGATTATCTTCGTGATAATTTGGTTTATGATTTAAATCAGCAAGCTCAGAGGAATTTTTATTACGCGATTATTGATGAAATAGATAGCGTTTTAATCGACGAGGCTCGAACGCCTTTGATTATTGCGGCGCCGGACACCGAATCGAGCGAATACTACAAGATTTTTGCCAAGGTAGTCGAGCGACTTTCCGAAAACGAAGATTATTTGGTTGATGAAAAATTAAAAATCGTAAACATTACCGAAAGCGGCATTGATAAGGTGGAGAAAATTTTGAATATCAAAAATCTTTACGGTTCGGAAAATTTCCGACTTGTTCACTATTTGGAAGAATCTTTAAAAGCAAAAGCGTTGTTTCATAAAGATAAGCAGTACGTCGTTAAAGATGGTGAAATAATTATTGTCGACGAATTTACCGGCAGATTGATGCATGGCCGAAGGTATTCCGCCGGTCTTCATCAAGCAATTGAAGCGAAAGAAGGAGTGGAGATTAGGCAGGAATCAAAAATTTTTGCCCAAATTACTATTCAGAATTATTTCCGGATGTACGAAAAAATTGCGGGCATGACCGGTACCGCCCAAACATCAGCGGAAGAATTTCATAAAGTTTACAATTTGGATGTTGTAAGCGTTCCAACGAACAAGCCAATGATTCGTCAAGATTTTCCAGATTTGATTTATAAAACTCAGGAAGCGAAATATCGGGCTATTGTTGAAGAAGTAAAAAAAAGTTATCAAGAAGGCCGGCCGGTTTTAGTCGGTACCGCTTCGATTACTCACAACGAGCTCCTTTCGAATTTATTAAAAAAAGCCGGCGTTCCTCATGAAGTTTTAAATGCTAAAAATCATGAACGCGAAGGAGGGATTATTGCTCAAGCCGGAAAATTAAAAGCGGTTACCGTAGCAACTAATATGGCGGGAAGGGGAGTGGATATTATTCTCGGAGGAAATCCTGCGAATCCTGAGCAGCGTCAAAGAGTTTTGGAATTGGGCGGCCTTTATGTAATCGGCGCCGACCGGCACGAAGCGCGACGCATTGACGATCAGCTTCGCGGCCGGAGCGGCAGACAGGGAGACCCGGGTTCTTCGCGATTTTTTCTTTCGCTTGAGGATGATTTGTTGAGAATTTTTGGCGGCGAAAGGATTAAAACTTTGATGGAAAGTTTTAAACTGCCGGAAGACGCGCCGATCGAGTCGAAATTGGTTTCAAGAGCGGTCAATGAAGCTCAGAAGAAAGTGGAAGGAATGAATTTCGACGGTCGAAAACACTTACTAGAATACGATGATGTTTTAAATAAACAGCGAACTGCTTTTTATAAAAAAAGGCGGGAGTTTCTGGAAAAAAAATCAGTAGCGCCGGTTTTGGCGATGCTCGATATTTTATGGATGAATCATTTGGAAAATTTGGAAGCCTTAAGAGAATCGGTCGGAATGCGGGCTTATGGCCAGCATGACCCTTTGGTGGAATACCGACGCGAAAGTTTTATTTTATTCAAAGAAATGATGACGAATTTTGAGAAGTGGCTAAGCGAAAACGCGGAGCGTTTATCGCAACCAACGACTAACAACCAACAACAAACAACAATTCAACCCTTTGTCGTCGGTCGTGAGTCGTCGGTCGTCAGTCAGGCCAAGGTTGGCCGCAACGACCCTTGCCCGTGCGGTTCTGGTAAAAAATATAAGAGATGCCACGGAAAATAAAAAATCCCGGCAAAGCCTACTTTCCCAACCGCCGAAGCAGTTAGTATCATCAGCGTCTAACGCTTTTACTTCCGAGTTCGGAATGGGATCGGGTAGGGCACGTTAGACTAAATCACCGGGAAATATTTTGGCATTATTTGGATTCTTAAATCCCGCATCGGGATAAGAAACAATTTCGACTTATTAGTACTTCTCGGCTGCCGCTCGCTCCGCTCGCTATTACCGATGCAAAACTACGAATAATTATGCGAATCTACAAAATTTTTATTCGTAGATTCGGATGAATTTGTAGTTTCGCATCGCCTAACAGTGAGCGAAGCGAACGGATTCACGCATTGCTGCGCTTATACCTAAAGCCTATCAACGTGGTAGTCTTCCACGAGTCTTAACGACGCCTAATCTTGGGAGGGGCTTCGGTCTTAGATGCTTTCAGACCTTATCCCTGCCGAACATAGCTACCCGGCGCTTCACCTGGTGGCAAAGCCGGTAGACCAGAGGTTCGTTCACCCTGATCCTCTCGTACAAAGGGCAACTTCCCTCAAGCGTCAACGCCTATAGCAGATAGAGACCAACCTGTCTCACGCATAATTTATCCGTTATTACTAACAGTATGGACTATACCATCACCGAGCACTCAACACGTTGAGTATTCGGGAACGACGTATTATGGAAAAATTTCCATCATCCGACAATAAATCGGATAGTCTCTACGGGGTTAACGTATGCTTTTTCCGTCTTTTTGAATAATTTAATTCTCGAAAACCATCTATAAGATTAATTAACTTTTTAAAGTCTTTTCGATTTTTAACCAATTCTTTGGTTTTAAGAATTTTTATCAACAGATTAGCTTGTTTCTTTTTAAGAATTAGATATGGTTCGATGGCTTTGATTAGATTTATGATTGCGTCTTTCCGATTAACAACATACTCTAAGATTCCGTCATTTCTTTCTCTTAAATTTCCGAAATTAAAATGGGAGAAAATTTTTTCGAAATCTTGTTTGTTCTTTTTAGACTGAAAGAAAACAATATAGGAAGCGATTTGAAATCCGTATTTATAACTCGGATTCAGTTTCGCTCTTACATAAATACTTCCATCGCCATCGAGCAATCCTGCAAGATAAGCTTTATTCGTAGACGAAAGACCTTTATTCATACGCAACTTCCCTCGGTATTATCCTAACATACGACAGGTTGAAATACAATTGTACGTTAGGACTTCACCGATATGAGTCGTTTTTTGCAATTCCAATTACTCGGAAAAGCCGCCAAATTGACGGTTTGAACCCAGCTCGCGTGTCCTTTTAATTGGCGAACAGCCAAACGCTTGGGACCTTCTTCAGCCCCGCGCTAGGACGAGCCGACATCGAGGTGCCGAGCGAGATCGTCGATAGGAACTCTCGGATCTCACCAGCCTGTTATCCCCGGGGTAACTTTTGTCCGTTGTCTCCGACCTTTCTATAAAGAATCGTCGGGTCACTAAGCTCTGCTTTCGCACCGGCGCGGCTTGTCAGCCTTGCCGTTAAGCCGGCTTTTGCCTTTACACGACAAGAGCGATTTCCATCCGCTCTTAGCCGACCTTGATAGACTCCTCCGCTACTTTTTAGGAGGATTCCGCCCCAGAAAAACTGCCCGCCAGACACTGTCCCCGAATGTTTTTGCCATCCAGGTTAGTCTTTAAAACTTAGAAGATGGGTGTTTCATTGGCGTCTCCATCCGCCCCAAAAGGCGAATTTCAAAGACTCCCCACTACGCTACGCATCTAAATTTTAAAAACAATATCAAGCTACAGTAAAGCTCCCGGGGTCTTTTCGTCCCGCTATAGGTATCCCGCGTCTTCACGGGAATCGCATTTTCACCGAGCTCTTCGTTGAGACAGTTCCCCAGTCGTTCCGCCTTTCGTGCGCTCCGGAACTTACCCGGAAAGGAATTGCGCTACCTTAGAACGGTTATAGTTACCGCTGACATTGACGAGGGCTTAACCCGCTCAGCACTCCAGATTACTCCAAAGCACCGGCAGGCTTGACCTTCTCGCATCGGTCAGGCGTCACCCCCTATACATCCTCTTGCGAGTTCGCAGGGAGCTGTGTTTTTGTTAAACAGTCGCCAGGGATACTTTTGTTGCAACCGCTCGCTCCGCTCGCTATTACCGATGCAAAACTACGAATAATTATGCGAATCTACAAAATTTTTATTCGTAGATTCAGATGAATTTGTAGTTTCGCATCACCTAACAGTGAGCGAAGCGAACGGCAGGCCTTATTGCGAACTTACGGCCGCTTTTTTGCCGAGTTCCTTAACGAAGAATCACTCGTTCCCCTGAGGCTACTCGCCTCATCCACCAGTGTCGGTTTACAGTACGGGCCCGACTTTTCCAATCTTAGAGGTTTTTCTTGGAGATTTGCTCGACAGACTTTTCCAGTTGAACCGAAATCGTCTTTACTCTGGGATTTGTCCCGCTTTTGGCAAGACATTCCGACAGATTTACTTATCGGAAATCCTCGATCAAGAACACCAAACCATTAAGGTGCTCCATCTACTAAATCTCGTCGCCCCATCGAAAAAAGTCGGGGGACTGGAATATTAACCAGTCAGCCATCAGCTTCGGCTTTCGCCATTGCCTTAGGACCGCCTAACCCTCCGTTGATTTCCATTGCGGAGGAAACCTTGGATTTGCGGGGTCCCGCTTTTTCAGCGGGATTGTGATTACTCATGCCAACATTCTCTCTTCCATTTACTCCAGTCGCCCTCGCGGGTCAACCTTCAACGCAAATGAAATGCTCTCCTACCACGCCTCGCGCAAAGCGCGAGTAACTTACAACTTACGACTAACAACTAACAACAATTAAAATGTCGTTGGTCGTAAGTCGTTGGTCGTCAGTCACTTGTGCTTTGCACAAGGCATCCGTGTCTTCGGTAGTTTGCTTAGCCCCGGTAAATTTTCGGCGCAATTCGCCATCGAATAGTGAGTTGTTACACACTCTTTAAAGGATGGCTACCTCTAAGCCAACCTCCTATCTGTCAATGGCAAATCACTGCCTTTAACACTTAGCAAACATTTAGGGACCTTAGACGACGATTTGGGCTGTTTCCCTTTTGACCGATGGAGCTTAGCCCCCATGGTCTGACTGCCCGGCTTACCATACAAGTATTCGGAGTTTGACCGAGAAGTCGAGATTTCTCCCTTTACTTCTCAACCAGTAGCTCTACCCCTTGTATGTTTTTACCGAACGCTAGCCCTAAAGCTATTTCGGAGAGAACCAGCTATTACCAAGCTCGATTAGCTTTTCACTTCTTACCTCAGCTCATCCGAAGGTTTTGCACAACCAACCGGTTCGGACCTCCTCCCGCATTTCTGCGGGATTCATCCTGGCCAAGGCAAGCTCGCCTGGTTTCGGGTCTATTTCGCACTACGTGCTCAATTGACCAACGACAAACAACCAACAACCAATGACAAAAAGTCGTAAGTTGTCAGTCGTAAGTCGTAAGTCAAAAGAGCGTCGCTCTTTTAAAACTCGGTTTCCCTATGCCTTCCTTCCGTAGAAGTTAGACGCGTAATGCAAAATAACTCGTTGGCTCATTCTTCAATAGGCACCTCGTTGCACTTCGCTAACGCTCGGCGCTCCCAAATTCGAAATTCGAATATCGAAATCCGAAACAAATTCGAAATTCTAAATTCAAATTTTCAAAATTTTTTGAATTTAATCATTTGAATTTAGATATTGTTTCGGTTTTCGGATTTCGTGCTTCGGATTTGTGAGGAACACTGAGCGTTAGCGATAGTGTTCCGAGTCCTTGTAAGCATATGGTTTCAGGTTCTATTTCAACGGCCTCGTCGGCCTGCTTTTCACCTTTCCCTCACGGTACTAGTTCGCTATCGATCATCAGATGTATTTAGCCTTTCCGGATAGTGCCGGATGATTCCCTCGAAGCATCCTGTCATCGAGGTACTCAAGATTAAGAAAAATTGGTCGCTTTGTTTTTGCGTACAAGGCTTTCACTTTCTTCGGCATCGCTTTCCAGCGATTTCCGCTAACCAAGCGATTTGTAACCAATCCTAACTGACAACAAACAACTAACAACAAACAATAAAAATCGTAAATTGTCGGTTGTAAGTCGTAAGTCAGAAATTCTTATCTTACTACCCCCGCCTAAATTTTCTTGCGAAAATTTTGGCAGGTTTGGGCTTTTCCCTTTTCACTCGCCGCTACTGGGGGAATGCGCGAAGCGCATTTCCTGACCTACGACAAACGACCAACGACAAACGACGATGTAAAAAGTCGTAAGTTGTTAGTTGTAAGTCGTGGGTCGGAAAAAAATGCTTCGCATTTTTTTCTAGA
>JAJZBA010000004.1 GCA_021799155.1 bacterium
TGCCCTCTCAGAAGGAGAAACAATTTTGCTGATTATTTTTTCCAATTCTTTGTCGGTTTTCGCTTTTTTAAGCTCGTTAATGAAATCGCGCCAAAGAGATTTCCTAAATTTCTCGTCTAAATATTTTTTATTAACATTAACCATTTTTAAAAAACAATCCCATTATGATTATTGATTGTATTATAATTTTGACAGCGGCGTTGTGTCAATTAATTAACACAAAAAGTGTCATTTAAATGACATGCTATGTTAATCGATTGGCTAATTATTAACTAATTACTAAAAAACTTTGAGAGACGATAAGTGTATAATACGAATGCGATTAAAATAATATAATAAACGACCGCTAACGGAGCGCTTATGGGGTTTATTTTAAAAATATTCAAATTGCCGAAAAGTTTTATAATAAAAATTTCGTAAGTTAGAAATAAATTAACAAACCAGCCGAAAACCAAAGAAAGATGGTAGGATAAAAATCCCAAGGCGCCGAGAAAAAAACCTAGAGTCATCGTGATAGGAACCAGAGCAAGAATCAAAACGTTTGTCAATAAAGATATTGGAGAAAAACTGCCGAAATAAATAATCAAAAGCGGCGCCACCGCCAGCTGAGCCGAAAAAGTTGTTAAAAGATTTTCCCGCCAAGAAAGAAAGCCCTGTTCTTCGCTAATTTTGAAAAATTTTTGAACCGCCGGCATTAAATAAACGATGCCGAACAAAGCCAGAAAAGATAATTGAAAGCCAATGTCAAAACTTAAAATCTTGGGATTGCTTAAAACCATTAAAAACGCCGCAACGGCAATGGCATTTCTAAAACTGTAAAGCCGGCCGATTTGTTTTGCCAATAATAAAATTCCGCCCATTATCGCGGCGCGCACCACCGAGGCCTCGGCGCCGGTCATTAAAACAAAGCCGATTATCGCCAGAAGCGTTAAATAAAAAGTCGGGCGCCGAGAAAATAAATAACCCAGAGAATTGGCAATCGCCATCGCCAAAATCATAATATTGTATCCGGAAAGCGCCACCAAATGAGTGGTGCCGCTATTACTCATCGCTTCTTTAAACTCTTTTGAAAACTCCGCTCGCTCGCCTAAAGTGATGCCGGACAAAAAAGCGGCTTTTTCCGAAGGCAGTGTTTTTTGAAAAACCGAAACCGTTTTTTCTTTTAATTTAAAAAGTGTTGATTTGATTTTTGCCCTGCTTACAGCTGGATAATTTTCGGCGACCAATTCGATTTTCGGAAAATTCGCTGTTCCAAAAACTCCGTTTTTTGCCAGATAATTGGCGTATGGTTCCGGCTCCGGCTTTTTAATAACGCCTTCAAATCTTATTAAATCGCCGTAAGCGTAAGTCGGATAAGACGCGGTTTTTATAAAAATCTTGCCGGAATACGGCTCTTTTAAATCCGCAATTAATTTCTGGCTCGCTCCTTTTTCCGGATAAGAAGATATTAAGCCAAAAACTTCCGTTTTTTGGTTAAACGGAATTTTAATATTTTTCAGTTGAAAATTTTCATACTGAAAATAATAAAAAGAGCCGATAATAATAAAAAGCGATAAACCGGCAAACCAAAAGGACGGCGGCCGATTTTTTAAAAAACCGATCAACAAAAATAAAATAGCCGTCAAAACGGCCACCGCAGTAATTATTAAAATATTTAAACCGAGACTCGCTATTAAAACGCCTAGCAGAAAAAAAATTATTCCGTAAAAAGCGACGTCGTAAATACGCATTTAAAATTCTATTCCTTTTTGGGCGAGTTTTCCTTTTTTAAAAGGATGCTTGATTTCTTTCATTTCCGTCACCAAGTCGGCGATTTTGATAAAACTTTGAGGGCTGTTTCGGCCGGTCAAAATAACAGTTTTTTCTTCCGGCAGATTTTTTAAAATTTTCAAAACTTCGGCGGCTTTAATCAATTTTAAATCTATTGCCACATTTATTTCATCAAGAATAATCAAGTCCCACTTTTTTAATTTAATCGCGGTTCGCGTCAGTTTCAACGCGTTTTCCGCGGCTTTTTTATGTTCGGAAAACGGAAGTTTATCGCCGAAAATCTTAACGAAACCTCTACCAGCTTTAACAACTTTGAACCTTGAACTTTGAACTTTGAACTTCTTAAAAAACTTATCCTCTCCGGTTTCCCAATTGCCTTTTATAAATTGAATCATCAAAACGCGCCTGCCTTGGCCGAGCGCTCGAATCGCTTGTCCGATGGCGGCGGTGGTTTTTCCTTTCCCGTTGCCGGTAAAGACGATGATCACAAACTTATTTTAAACAATAATTCCTCCCCCTAAAAGTTCGCCCCTTTTATTATAAAACACCGCCGACTGGCCGGGCGCGACAAATTTAACCGGCTCTTCGAAAATCAGCTTACAACCGACGACCAACGACAAACGACAGATTAATTTCGCTTTCGCCAATGCTTGACGATACCTAACGCGCGCGTAAACCCGCTGTTGTTTATTATTGATTATTGATTGCGGGTTAATAAAATTAACTTGTGTCAAATTAATTTCATTTTTGTAAAGCAATGGGTTTTCTTTTCCTTCGGTAACAATCAAAATATTTTTCTTAATATCTTTTTCTGCGATGTAATAAGGTTTTTTTCCGGCGATCCCTAAACCATGTCTTTGACCAACGGTATAAAACCAAACGCCGTCGTGTGTGCCGATCTTTTTATAAACAATCTTCTCTTCGCCATTGTTCAGGACAAGCAAAACATCGCCATTTTTAACCGGCAAATATTGTTTTAAAAAATCCTTTAAACTTACCATTCCCAAAAAACAAATTCCTTGCGATTCCTTTCTTTCAGCAGTCGACAAACCGGCTTTTCTGGCGATTTCCCGCACTTCGGATTTCAAATAGCCGCCGATCGGGAAAAGGCAATGCTTTAATTGCTCCTGCGTTAAAGTCCAGAGAAAATATGATTGGTCTTTACTTAAATCTTTTGCTTGATACAACCGATGCGAAACTACAAATTTATCCGAATCTACAAATATATCCTTCGCAGATTTAAATGCCTTTGCGATTTTGAATTGCGTTCGTAGATTCGAATGTATTCGAAGTTTTGAATCGCGTTTTCGGACATAGTGTCCGGTTGCCACGTAATCCCCCCCTAATTCCAGCGCTTTTTTAAAAAACAAGCCGAACTTTATTTCTTTGTTGCACATCACATCAGGATTAGGAGTAATGCCTCTCTTATATCCATCGACCATGTAATCAACGACTAATTTTTTATAATCTTCTTCAAGGTCTATGACGTAAAAAGGGATTTTTAAATACTCCGCCGCTCGTCGGGCGTCTTCGGCGTCTTTTTCCTGGCAGCCGTCGACATTATAACCTTTGATAAAAGCGCCAATAACATCGTATTTTTTCTGTTTTTTAAGCAAATACGCCGCGACGCTTGAATCAACGCCGCCGGACATCATGACAAAGACTTTTTTACGCTTTTTCGATTCTTTCAACATATTCGCCGGTCTGGGTGTTGACGCGAACAATATCGCCTTCGTTAATAAATAAGGGGGCGGAAACTTTAGCGCCGGTTTCTAAAACAACGACTTTTGTTCCACCCTGAGCCGTATCGCCGCGAATTGCCGGCGGCGCTTCAACAACTTTATAATCAACCTTAATCGGCAATTCTATGTTTATAACTTTATCGCTAAAAATTAAAGCAGTGATTTCCAAATTCGGCTTTAAAAATTCCGCCGCCTTGCCAATTTCCTCGGTTTTAAGAGAAAATCGATTTTTGGGATTGCCGATTTCATCGAACCAAAAATCGCCGCGGCTTTCATAAATAAATCGCGACTTCATTTTTGTCAGCTCGGCCTCTTCGATTTCGTCGCTCGGCTGAAAAGACCGCTCAAGTGTTTTGCCGGTTATCAAATTTTTTAATTTCGTTTTCATCACCGGTTGGCGCTGCTGCATTCTCAAAAATTCCGATTCCAAAACCGTATAAGGCTGCTTGTCTATAACAATGCAAACGCCCGGTTTTAATTCCGTATACGACAACATGTTAAAATAAAGTTTTTTGCGTTTCTAATTTTTCTCGCTCTTCGTTGTTGAAAATACTTATCTCGCCGTATTCGCCGTCGTAACCCGGCCGAATTTTTACCTGCCCTTTTCTGACCCTTTTAATACCTTCTGCCACTCGCGGATCGGTTGCCGATTTTAATTCTTCTTCAGTTGTTTCCAGAAGAATTTTTAATTCGCTGCCGAAAGTTTTAATTAAATTTTCGTATTCTTCTTTTACTTTTTTTGCACCGGCGCCGACGCCAAACGATTCAGCGATAATTTCGTCAAGCGGAATAAGATTATAATAAGGAATGCGGTTGTTGTAAATATTGTAAAAATTATTTTCCGGAATTTTTATCTCTGGCCGATCAGCCAATCTTTCTACGCGATTCATTACGCCAATGGTTAATTTCTTTCCGCACTTTGGGCAAATACCGTTGTGTTTTTTTGTTTCTTCCGGCGAAAAGAAAACTCCGCATAAACGATGACCGTCGTAGTGATATTTTCCTTCTTCTGGAAAAAATTCTACGGTGGCGACAAATCTTTTGGAATCGCGAGACTTAATAGTGTTTATTATTCCATCATAAGATAATTCCGTATCAAAAATATTTGCTTCACGACCAATTCTTTGTAAAGAATGAGAGTCTGAATTGGAAATTAAAACGATGTTGTCTAATTTTGAAAGCCGCCAGTTCATTTTAGGATCGCTGGAAAGACCGGTTTCAATCGCGAAAATGTTTTTTGCGTATTCTCCAAAACATTCTTCTATCGAATCAAAACCGGACATTGAACCGAAAATCGAAAACCACGGCGTCCAAGCGTGGGCCGGCACAATTGCGGCTTTAGGATTAGTGTTGAAAATAATTTTCGCTAATTCTTTCGTGTCTAATCCTAAAATCGGCCGGCCGTCGGATTTTAAATTGCCGATCCATCCCAACTGAGCGTTAATTTTTTCAACGGTTTCAACATCGGGACTGAAAATTAAATCATGAACCCGGTAAACCCTCCGGCCCTGCTCAAGGCTTTGCCTATCTCGCGAAAAAATACTGGAAATTTCCGCGCTCAAAAAAAATCGCGTCTCGGCAAAAGTTCCTTTAATGGTTTTTTTCTTATATTGCGGTTTTAATTTAAAAAGCCCGGACTCTGCCGGCTCCAATTTTTCCTTAATTTCCTTAAACCAACCAGGATGAGTGAAATCTCCCGTTCCCATCACCAAAATTCCTTTGTCATCGGCCCAGCGGTCAAGTTCTTCCAAAACCATATCTTTAGAAGTGGCGCGGGAGTATTTTGAATGAATATGAAAATCGGCAATGAATTTCATGGTGGGCGCTGAGGGAATTGAACCCCCGACCTCCCCGCCCTTTCTTTGTGGTGGGCACACTAGGATTCAAACCTAGGACCTTCCGCGTGTAAAGCGGACGCTCTAATCGCTGAGCTATGTGCCCATATGAAAGGGCAGGGCGCTCTCCCACTGAGCTAAGCGCCCGAAAACGGCAGCCCCAACGGGATTTGAACCCGTGTTTTCAGGATGAAAACCTGATGTCCTAGACCGGGCTAGACGATGGGGCCGTTTAAATTATTTTCTTTATTCTTTTTAATACTTCGTCTACTTCCGTTTTTGTTGTCGGCTTTCCGAAACTAATTCGCAGGCTTGATTTTATGCGATTTAACGGCAAACCGCAAGCCCTTAAAACATAGGAGGGTTCGGGTTTTCGCGCTGAACAAGCCGAGCCGCTGGAAACCGCGATACCGGCCAAATCAAATTTTATCAAAAGATCTCTCGCTGATTGACCGGGGAAATAAATATTTAAAATATTAGGCAAGCGTTCGCCGCGAGAATTATTTAATTTTGCTTTCGGATAAATTTTTTTAATTTTTCTCCAAAAATAATCGCTTAATTTTCTAACCCGCTTATTCTCTGATTTACGTGAATTAGAAACGAGTTCTACTGCTTTAGCAAAACCAACAATTGCCGGAACATTTTCCGTGCTGGATCGCAAGCCAAATTCTTGACCGCCTCCAGTAATAATAGATTTTAGGTTTTGGATGTTAGGTTTTAGATTGCGGATATAGAGAAGGCCCGCTCCTTTTGGTCCGTAAATTTTATGCGCCGATAAAGTCATTAAATCAACTCCAAGTTTATTTACATCGCAGTCTAAAAATTGAAAAGCCTGAACGGCGTCGGTATGAAAAAGCGGCAACCGATGCGAAACTACGAATTTATGCGAATCTGCAAATATTTTTTTTGTAGATTCGTATGTATTCGTAATTTTGCATCGCGTTTTAAAATCTTGAATTATTTTACTAATTTCAAAAAGCGGCTGAACCGTTCCAATTTCATTATTTGCGTACATTATTGAAACCAAAACCGTGTTTTCGTTAAGCGATTTTTCAAGTTTTTTTAAATCAATAAACCCATCGCGATTAATCGGTAAATAAACAACCTCAACACCTTCTTTTTCTAGGTCGCGGCAAGTTTCCAAAATTGATTCGTGCTCGATTTCACTAATTATAATTCTGTATGGCGGCTCGGTTGTTTTCTGACGGAACCGGCCGTCGGCTTGCTCCAGCGGCAAGCCGCGACCTTGACTCTCAGCGCGGCGACTCCGCCTTTGGCGGAGACCAAGCTCGCCGCGCTTCCGAGACATTCCGCACGAAAACAACCGAGCCCCCTTTACCGCTCCGCGCAACGCCAAATTATTCGCCTCTGTTGCCGAACCGGTAAAAATTATTTCTCGAAAATTCGCGCCGATGCTCTTAGTAATTTTTTCGCGCGATTCATCTAAAGCCGCCACTGCTTCTTGACCAAAAAAATGAAGCGAACCGGCATTACCGAATTTTTTGGAAAAATAAGGAATCATCGCCTTGACTACCGCCGAATCAACCGGCGTAGTGGCGGCGTAATCCAAATAAATTAATTTCATAATCTACGACTTACAACTAACGACTGTTTGTTATAAATTGTAAGTCGTTAGTCGTTAGTCGACTCACACATGCCTGTCGGCGACTTTGGTAGCCGCATAACTTTCCGGCTTGGTACGCGGTTCAAAATTATAAGCCCTAATCATTCCAATTACTTCCTGCATTACCGCTTTAGTTTCGCCGTTTTCTCCGATATCAACGTGAATTTCAAAATCGAATTGCGGGACGTCGGCCGTCTTGAGCGTCGTTAAGATTTCTTTTGCCGCCTCAATTGAAAGCAAAACCTCTTGAATAATTCTGTCTCTTAATGTATAAAATCTAGGAAATTTTCTTTGGCGCCAAAAATATCGGCCGCCGTTGCCAACGCGGTGAACCACAACGGCCGTAACAAAATCTATAATATCTTCATGGTGGCCGTCCGAATCGCTACCGATAATAATTTTATAACGCTTACTTTTATCTTCGGCCATAAAACGGCTAATTTCGCCGGCTATTCGGTTAATGTCAAACTTTATTCCTAAGGAGCTGTTAAATAAATCATTCATACCAGCAGTATAACTCAATAGTAATTTGTCTATTCGACTTGTTGCTTTGAATTATTAATTAATATTAATTTTAATAATGATTTTGCCCAAACAGTAAGCCTCGATAAATTGTCCTTCGATAAACTCAGGACAATCCTGAGCCGCGTCGAAGGATTGTTAGTTGAATAAATCGCGAGTTATTACTACTGGACGTGTCTTTAATTTCAAGATAAGCCTGTCGCGAAATTTTGTCAATTTTGCTAAAATATTTCTTATGTCCAATATGAGCCCCGTAGAACAGCGAAGCTGTCTACGGGATTAGTCCAGCAGAGAATTTTGTTCTTCTGCTGGAAATTTCAAACTATCCCGCTTTCAGCGGGATAAAATAAACTGGGCAATGCGAAATAATCATTTAAAATAATTAAACAGGAATTCCAGATAAAACTTCAATAATATCATTTGAAATTCCTCTATTGTGTATGAAAACCTTAATTCTTATTGATGCTAGTTCTTTGATTTATCGCTGTTTTTACGCCTTGCCGCCACTGACCGGTCCGGATAATCGGCCGAGCGGCGCACTTTACGGCCTCTCCAGCGTTTTAATCAAAATTCTTCGCGAACAAAAACCGGATTTTATAGCCGCTTTTTTCGATCGGCCGGAACCAACCTTCCGGAAAGAAATTTATAAAGAATACAAAATTCACCGACCAAAGGCGCCGGACGAATTAGTTTCTCAAATCATTGAAGCCCGTAATTTATTTAAAGCCTTTAAAATAAAAACTTCCGAATGCCCGGGTTTTGAGGCTGACGATTTAATCGGCGCCGCGGTTGAAAAACTTAAAAACGAGCCTGATTTAAAAATTATTATTTTAACCGGCGACTTAGACGCTCTTCAATTAATAGAAAACGATAAAGTGGTTGCAGAGACTTTTAAAAAAGGAATTAGCGAAACAATAATTTACAACGAAGAAGCGGTAAAAGAACGATATCTCGGCCTTTTACCAAACCAGATTCCCGATTTTAAAAGTTTGGTTGGCGACCCTTCGGATAACATTTTGGGCGTGCCTGGTGTCGGTCCTAAAACCGCGGCGCCTTTGATTAAAAAATACGGCAGTTTGGAGAAAATTTTAAAAATTGCTGAGGAACAACAAAAAGAAAAAATTTGCCCCCCCACCAAACAAGGACAGATCGCTGAAAGCGATTTAAAGAAAAAAGCTGGTCCTCGTTATGGTGTGAGGGTATACCAAAAAATCATTAAGTTTAAAGACCAAGCTTTACTCTCAAAAAAACTGGCAATCATCAGGCGCGACGCGCCCGTTGATTTTAAAAATTTATCGGAACTAAAACATGAAGGCTTGCCGAAAGAGAATCTTGAAAATTATTTTGAAAAATTAGGATTTAAAACGTTAATTGGAAGAATAAATAATTCGCGAAATAATTTGCATTTTTGATTTATTTTTATATCGGCCTGACTACCACGCGGCGTTCTTTTCTTTCGCCGACGCTTTCGGTTTTAATGTCCGGCCGCGAGGCTAATTCTAAATGAACCAAGCGACGCTCATAAGCGTTCATCGCAGGTAAATCTACTTCCTGTTTGGAAGCCGCGGCTTTTCTGGCCGCCGCCCTAGCCAATTCTAAAATCAAATTCTCTCTTTCTTTCCGATAATTATTTACATCGACAAAAACCGGTTTTCCCTCCGCCGTTTTCTTCGCCATCAATTTAATCAGATGCTCCAAATCGGCCATAAAATCGGCCAAAGAATTTTTCAAAAATTTTTCGTCGTTTATAAAAACCGAAAAGCGGCCGCCTTCGGGGTCATAACTAATGGAAAAATCACTAAATCCCATCAACTCGATTAATTTTTGAATATTATGATGAAGCTGGTCCATGAACTTTTTTATTGATTACAATTTGTTGAATAACCGAAAAAAGAGATGTTGTCAACCAATAAAGGCCGACTGCTGAGGGAAGAAAATACAAAAAAACAATCGTTAAAACAGGCCCGAGGTAAACCATTTGTCTTCCCATCCTCTCCATCGGCGTTAATTCTTGAAAGGATTTGCCATTTTTAACCAAAGACAATCTTCCTTGAAAATACTGCGCCAAAGCCGCTAAGCCGACAATCGCCGTATTTGCCTGTCCTAAATTTATAAGCCCTAAAAAATTGGGGTCAAGCGCTAAGCCGTTGATATTCACAAAAACCCGATAAAGAGCGATTAAAATCGGAATTTGAATAATAATCAGTAAAAATCCCGAAAAAGGATTAACGCGGTGCTCGCGATAAATTTCCATCAAAGCCTTGGCTTGTTCTTCGCGGTTGTTTTTGTGACGGGTTTGAATTTCTTTGATTTTCGGCGCTATTTTTTGAATAATCGCCTGGTCTTTGGCACCCTTATAAAACAAAGGGAACAAGATTATTCTGATTAAAATCGTCAATCCGATAATAGCCAACCCCAAATCGCCAAAATAACCGTATAAAAAAGTTAAAACGCCTAAAAGCGGCTTGTGTAAAATTTTATTAAATAAATCACTCATAATAATATTTGCTCCAATTGTTTTTCAATCTCTTCTTTTTTTAATCGACTAGCTCGGGAAAGGGCGATTATTAAAAAATCGCGTCCGGCACGCTGGTAAATTTTTTTCAGACGGATAAAATCAAAAATTGTTCTTTTAATTTTATTACGGACTACCGCGCTTTTACTTACTTTACTGCTGACCACCGCTCCAAATCGACTGAATTTTAGATTATTGGCCCGAAATTTAACAGCAAAAAAATCGTTCTTCCTGCTAACGGTTTCTTTCTTTTCTTTTCGCCACTCCTGAATCGGAAGCCGAAATTTTTTAGCAAGCATTTATACCGTTAATTTTTTTCTCCCTTTTCTTCTTCTGTTTTTTAAAACGTTTTTTCCGCCAGGCGTTCTCTTCCGCTTTAAAAATCCGTGAGTTCTCGCCCTTTTTCTTTTTTTTGGCTGGTAGGTTCTTTTTACCATAATTTAATTATAAAGAGTTATCCCCAAAAAATCAACAAATTAAAAACATTTCGACGTTTGACTTGTTTTTGCGTTAAACGATAATAAGATAAACTATAATTAGAGTATGGAACTTAATCAACTTTGGCAATCGGCTTTAGCGGAATTAGAGATTCAAATATCCCGGCCTAATTTTTTAACCTGGCTTAAAAACAGTCAGTTAATTAAAAAGGACGAAGACGGTCGCGCCGTTATTGGCTTAGCAAACAGTTTTGCCAAAGAATGGGTTGAAAACAAATATCATAAGATAGTTTTTGAAGTTTTACGCTCGCTTGACGAAACAATTAAAAAAATCGAGTACACCGTTTTAGTCGAACAGAAGGAGGCGTTTAAGGAAAGTTTAAATAAAAAAGCGGAATCTTTTAGGCAATCAAGTCTGCCCGAATTAAAAATCGACCCCGAGTCCGGTCTTCATCCTAAACACAGTCTCGACTCTTTTGTGGTCGGCTCTTCCAATGAGTTGGCTTATGCGGCCGCATTAGCAGTGGTTAAAAACGTCGGTAAAAAATACAATCCTCTTTTTGTTTATGGCGGCACCGGTTTGGGGAAAACCCACCTTATCCAAGCCGCCGGCAACGAAATTAAAAACCGCTACAAAAACAAAATTAAAGTAAAATACGTTCCTTCGGAAAAATTCGTCAACGACGTTGTCTGGGCAATTAGAAATAAAAGAATGGAAGATATTAAAAATAAATACCGCAATATCGACGTCTTAATTATCGATGATATTCAATTTATCGGCGGCAAAGAAAGAAGTGAGGAAGAATTTTTCCATACCTTTAACGTTCTTCACGAAAATAACAAACAAATTATTATTTCTTCCGACCGGCCGCCGGCCGCTATTCCCACTTTAGAAGAAAGACTGCGGTCGCGTTTTGAAGGAGGAATGATTGCCGATATTACCTATCCCGACTACGAGATGCGTTTCGCGATTATTAAAACAAAACTTCAAGAAAAAAATGTCGCTCTTTCTGATGAAATCTGTGAATTAATTGCTAATAAGGTGCAGAGAAACATTAGAGAACTTGAGGGGATTTTGAATAAAATTATTTTCTATCAGGAAGTAAAAAATATTGAGCCAACCTTAAAAGTTATTGAAGAAATTATTAATAATATCGTCCAACAATCTTCAAAAAATATCACTAGTAATCAAATAGTTAAAGCGGTGGCGGATTTTTACGAAATCACGGTTAATGATTTAATTGATAGATCAAGAAAAAAAGGAGTTGTTGAGCCGAGACAAATAACTGCTTTTCTTTTAAGGGATTTAATTAATATGTCTTATCCTGATATTGGAGAAAAAATTGGAAAAAGAGACCACACTACCGCGATTTACGCTTACGAAAAAATTTCACAGGAAATTAACAAGAATCAAAAATTAAATCAAAAGATTATTTTAATTAAAGAAAGTATTTATAAGAATTAAAAAATAGTTATTAACAAATTAACAAGCTATACTACCACTACTACTATGAAAATAATAATTTTAAAAAATAATTTAAAAGTAGGATTAGAGGCGATTAGTCGGGTTGTCGGCGAAAACACTAACACCACACTCCCTATTCTTAAAAATTTTTTAATTGAGACTATTGATAATAAAATTAAATTATCGGCAACTAATCTTGAGTTAGCGATTACCTCTTTTATTCCCGGGAAAGTTGTTGAAAAAGGCGGTTTAACCATTCCGTTTAATATTTTTAATTCAATAATTAATAATCTTCAAACCGAAAGAATTAATCTTGAAGTTAAAGATAATAATTTAATAATCAAAACCGATAATTACCAAGCCAAAATTCAAGGAACTAAAAAAGAAGAATTTCCTATTATTCCTCAAATAAATAAAAATAAATTATTTTTTAAAATCCCTATTTCTTTATTTAAAAAATCACTTTTATCTTTAGCGCCGGCGGCTCAAATTTCGGAAATTAGGCCGGAATTAAACGGAATTCTTTTTAATTTCCAATTAAATTTTTTAAAATTAGTCGCTACCGATAGTTTTCGTTTAGCAGAAAAAAACATTACCAATAATCAATTTGAATCAGATTTAAAACAAGGATTTAAAGTTATTATTCCATTAAAAACTACTCAAGAAATTATTAGAATTTTTAAAGAAGATGAAAACAAACTAGACGTCTATTTTGATCAAAATCAGGTTTTTTTAAAAACAGAAAACCTAGAAATTATTTCTAGGTTAATCAATGGAGAATTTCCGGATTATCAGGCGATTATTCCCCAGTCTTTTGAAACGGAAATTATTTTAAAAAAAGAAGAGGTTATTAACGCCTTAAAATTAACAGGTTCTTTCACAGATAAACTTAATGAAATTAAAATTATTATTAAAGAAAAGGCAAAAAACATTGAGATTCAGTCGTCAAATCAGACTATTGGAGAAAATCAATATTTGATTCCGGCTAAAATTAAAGGCCAGCCGCTAGAAATTGTTTTTAACTGGCGTTTTCTTCTTGAAGGAATAAAAACCTTAGATTCAGAAGATGTTTTTATCGGCTTGAACGGCGATAATAAACCGGCCCTAATTAAATCGCCGGCCGACATTTCATATTTTTATATTTTAATGCCGATTAAATCGGCTTAGACTCTCTTTAACCAGGAAGTTTTTGCCACCAAACTTTTACCGGCGCTTCCCAGTTTTGAAATTGTGGGTCGTTTTGATTTAAATAATAGAGAATATTATGAACCTCATTATTGAAAATATATTCTCCGTTTAACATTGGTAAATTTTCTTGAACTGTTTCCGGTTTATTAAAAAATTCAACAGGTTGATCTTCTAAAGCCTTACTAAAAAAATCGTGCCAAATCGGAATGGCGGCTAAAATACTGCCGGCTTGTTTTTGCATTGGTTTGTTATTGTTGTTGCCGGCCCAGACGCCAACCGCGAGTGTTGGTGTATAGCCAATTGCCCAGGCATCGCGATAATCATTAGTAGTTCCGGTTTTTAAAGCCACTTCCCGCCCTTCAAAAACCGTCAGATTTAGGCTGTTTTGAAAAAGAGGCGAACGCGCTTCAATATCTGAAAGAATATTATTAATTAATCTGGCGTATTGGGGCTCGATTACCTGAGTGGCGGAATCTAAATATTTTTCTAATGTTTTTCCCTGAGAGTCTTTTATTTCAAGAATAAAAGCTTGTCGGTGTTTTATTCCTTCCTGACTGAAAACCGAGTATGCTTCAACCAAATCAATCAACTTCACTTCGCCGCCGCCCAAAACCAATGAAAGACCGTAGCGGTTTGGATCGGTCAATGTGGTGATTCCTAGATTTTGAGCGGTTTTAATCGAATCTTGAATTCCGGCAAGATAAAGAACTTTAACCGAAGGCACGTTTATTGACTGAGCTAAAGAATTTCTTAAATTAACCGGGCCGCGAAATTGATGGTCAAAATTCTCAGGATGAAAACATAAAGAGTTGTCATTGTTATAATTAATATTTACCAGTGGGCAGATGTTGGAATAAGTGGAAAACTCGGTCGGTAAATCAAAAACAACAGTTTCCGGCGAATAACCTTTTTGGAAAGCGGTGATATAAGCAAAGGGCTTGAAAGCCGAGCCGGGCTGTCTTAGCCCCTGACTCGCTACATTAAAATTTCCTTCAAATTGGCAGGTTTTGCCCGGTTCGCAACCTAAGGGTTCCGGCGGGGCGAAAAAATTTTTTGAACCAACCAAAGCCAGAACCTGTCCGGTTTTGGCGTCTTGAGCAACCAAAGCGGCGTTTCTGCCGTTATATGATTCTGAGTTTCTTTTCGCGCCTTCTTCGACGGATTCCTCGGCTATTTTTTGAAGCCGCCAATCAAGGGTGGTAATTATTTTTAATCCGCCTTTTTCTAAAACATCTTCGCCATATTTTTCAGCAAGATATTCTTTAACCGTCATCACAAAATGAGGAGCCTTAATAGAACCGATATTTTGTTCGGTAAAAACCAATTTAGTATTTTGGGCCCGCTCTTTTTCTTCTTTATCAATAAATCCCAATTTAAACATTTGCTCTAAAATATAATTCTTGCGCCGTTCTAATTCGTTTTTGTGAGAGCCCCAAGGCGAATAATAAGAAGGCGCTTTTGGTAGGCCGGCCAAGGTTGCGGCTTCGGCGAGATTTAAATCCTTGGCCGATTTATTAAAATATGTTTGAGCCGCGGCTTCAATGCCGTAAGCGTTGGCGCCGTAAGGAATTTGATTTAGATAAAGATTTAAAATTTCATTTTTCGAGTAGCGTTGTTCAATCCAATAAGCCAGTACCAACTCTTTTATTTTTCGTTCAAAATTTCGTTCCGGCGTCAGAAAGGCATTTTTAGCTAGTTGTTGAGTAATAGTTGAACCACCCTGAACAATTCGACCGGAAATAAGATTTACAAAAAAGGCCCGGATAATCGCTCGCCAATCAAAAGCTTTATGCTGATAAAATTCCTGGTCTTCAACTGCAATGGTTGCCTGCTTAACATAATCCGGAATTTGTTCAAAAGGAATAACAGTTCTTTTTTCTTCGCCGTGAATTTCATAAAGTAAAATTTCGCCGGTTCGGTCGTAAATTTTGGTTGATTGGTTTATTTGTCGATTGGCGAATTGTTCCGGGCTTGGCAAATTTTTTGCCATTTTAGCGACAATCGCCAAACCAAAAAAAGCCAACCCTAAAAGAGTTAGCAAAAAAAAGCCGGTAATTTTTAACAATAAGCGCCTTTTTTTATTCACAACATTTTTATTCTATATTTTCTTCCTCGTCCAAGTCAAAGTCAGAATCACCCTCTTCCGTTTCTTCGTCTTCTTCCGGATTGCAAACCGGGCAGACGCCATCAACCAATTCACTTCCGCAATCGGGACAAGTCTCTTCTTGAAGTTTAATTTCTAAATCCTTTTGCGCGATTGTTGTAATCATTTGTTTTTAAAAGATTCAGCGACCTTTGAAAATTGCTTCCGACGATTGCCGCCGCCAAAGCGTCGGCCGCGTCGTCTCCACCATTAATTTTTTTTATTTTTAAAATTTTCATCACCGCCCTGGCGACTGATTTTTTATCCGCCAAGCCGTAACCACTGATATTTTGCTTTATTTCCAGCGGGGTAAATTCTAATAAGGGTATTTTGTGTTTAGTTATTAATAATGTCAAGACCCCCCTTGATTGGGCGACTTCCACGGCGGTTTTGAGATTTTTCATAAAATAAATTTTTTCCAAAACCGCCAAATCAGGCTTTTCTTTTTTGATTAAGTTTAAAAAAGATTTTTCCAAATCAACCAATCTTTGGTTTTTATTCTGGCTTGTTTTAATTTTTAAAATTCCAGCCTTAAGAAATTTCAAGTCGCCGTCTTCTTCAACCAAGCCGTAGCCGATTCGCGTCGAGCCCGGGTCAATGCCGAGAATTGTCATAAATTTACGTGTATTTTTTGAACATCATCATTTTCTTCAAGTTTTGAAATTAAATTTTGGAGCCTATCTTTCGCCTCGTTTGATATTTCTTGTTTAAATTTTGCCTGCCAATCGCCGCTTTTGTTTTCAAAAGCCCATAAAACGCTGCCGGGCTCGGCGATTTTAGCATTATTTTCGTTGAGGATTTTTTTAATTTCCGAAACGGTTCTATTTTTGTTGTCGGTAATTGCTTCGATTAAAATCGCCGTTCCTTCCGGTCCGTAAGATTCGATTATTAATTCTTCCAGATCATTTGTCGCTTCGGCCGCGCGTTTAACGGCGCTTTCGATTTTATCTTGCGGCACTTGGTTTTCTTTGGCTTTTTCAATGGCGGTTTTTAATCTGGGGTTGAATTGCGGATTCGGTTCTTGTTTTGCCGCGGCGGAAATCGCTCGAAGCAGTTTTGAAAATAAAATTCCTCGCTTTTGGTCAGCGACCCCCTTTTTATGTTTTATTCCTGCCCAATGAGAATGTCCGGCCATAATATTAAATAAAAAATAATAAATAAAAAATAAAAAAGCAAATAAAAGCCCCGCGGTGATTTCAAGAATTTTGAAATCAATACGAGGCGAGAGTAGTGAGAGTGGTGTTTTAAGGATTACGGATGTCTTGATTGCGAATGAGCCAGGTTTTAGAACGTTTT
>JAJZBA010000057.1 GCA_021799155.1 bacterium
CCGTCGAATAAGCGCTTCGTTTTCCGTGTCTAAATTAGAAGTTGCTTCGTCAAAAATCAGAATCGACGGATTTTTAATCAAGGCGCGGGCGATGCCGACTCTTTGGCGTTCGCCGCCGGAAAGTTTTATTCCTCTTTCACCGATTATCGTATTAAAACCGTTTTCCAAGTCGGCGATAAACTTATCAACGCAAGCCATCTTCGCGGCCTGCCACAATCGTTCTTCGGAAATTTCTTGGTCGCGAAGGCCGAAAGCGATATTGTAACGCAAAGTATTGTCAAAGAGCGAAACATCTTGCGGAACTATTCCAATAGCGGAACGGAAAATTTCCAAATCCAAATTTTTCAAATCATTGCCGTCGATTAAAATTCTGCCTTTTTCAGGGTCGTAAGCGCGGATAAGCAAATGCGCCAGGCTGGTTTTTCCGACGCCGCTGGGCCCGACAATCGCCACTCTTTGACCCGGCGCAATGACAAAATTTATGTTCTTTAAAACGTAATTTTCTTTTTCGGCGGTTTCTTTTTGCGGTTTTAGATGAGAATTCTGTTTTTCTTCGTCGTCAACAATATACTCTCTTTTCGGATATTTAAAATAAACGTTTTTGAATTCAATTTTTCCTGCGAATTTTTCCGGCTTGAGCGGATTTTCCGATTCTTTAATATCCGATTCAATGTCCAATAAAATGAAATATTTTTTAACCGCGGCGTAAAGTTCCATCAGCCGGCGATGCATTCCGGAAATCCTGCCAAAATCACTAAAAACGCCGTTTGACCACGACCAAACTGTAATCAAAAAACCGGCAGTGTAAATTTTTTTGTACACAAGATAAACGCCGACAAGCATTACGGAGAAGCGAAATAGATGCAGAAGCGTACTTCGCGATAAAGCCCACGAAACAAATCTTATCCAGTATTTTGTCGCGAAATCACCGGCCGCTGCCAAGACCGTGTCGAATTCTTTTGTTATTTCTCGCTCTTTTGCGTTTGCTTTTACTAAAGTGATGTTGCGCAAAATTTCGGAATGTTTTTTATTCGCTTCATGCCAATCGTCCTGAATTTTTTTCAAGCCGTCCCGAAAAACGACATTAAGATATACGGTAAGACTTATTAAAATTGCGACTCCGGCAAAAACCATTGCTCCCAAAATCGGAGCCAAAATCAACAGTGCAATTACAATCGCGCTGATGCGCAAAGCCACCGGGGCCACGTCGTAAATAATCGTATACGCTAGCGTCTCAAGAGAATGTTGTCCTCTGTCAATAATGCTTTTTTTGATTCCGGAATTCTGATTTTCGTGCTGGCCGATTGAAAAATCCAATAATTTTATCAAAGTTTTTTCGGCAACACGGCGATTGATTTTAAAATCTATCTTTTTTAACTCAATTCTTTCCCTTAAATAACCGAATAAATTATTTACTTGCGAGATTCCTAAAGAAACCAAAAGCAGAATTATCACCGAAGCTATCGGTTTGCCGGATACGATACTGTCCACAATTTTTCCGTAAATATAAGGGTTAATAAGATAAATAGATTCAATCATTAACATCATCGTGAAAATCAAAAAAATAGCCCCGCGAAATGGCTTGTAAATAGCGTAGACTTTGGCGCAGAATTGTCGAAAATTCATTTTATTATTAATTGTAACAAACGCCATTGGTAAAATCAAAAAAATCCGTTAAAATTAGACAAATGTCTAAAACAAAATTTCTTAAATTAGCGGAAGTTTTTAGCCGTTTAGAAAAAACTTCTTCCAGTCTGGCTATGGTTGATATTTTAGCGAATTTTTTTCCGAAAATTTCACCGGAAGAGGCAAGGATTTCCGCTCATCTTTTACGGGGCGAAGCTTCACCGTCTTATGAAGGTTTGGAAATCGGATTGGCAGATAAAATGGTAATCCAAGCGATTGCTCGTTCGGAAAATGTCAAAGCCGAGAAAATAAAATCTTTATTTGAAAAAACCGGCGATTTAGGTTCGGTCATAGAAAATTTAAAATCTTATGAGGCTAAGCCTCGCAGGGTTGGTTTGTTAACAATTGAAGAAGTTTTTGAAAAATTAATTGAAATCGCCAAAACAAAGGGAATCGGTTCACAAGAGAAAAAACTTAATCTTTTGGTTGATTTATTGTCAAAAACTTCCGGTTTAGAAGCAAAATATATTATTCGGACGATTTTAGGAACTTTGCGTTTGGGAGTAGGGGAAATGATTTTTCTTTACGGTTTAAGCAAAGCATTCGGCGGCGATAAGAAAGGCAAAGAAGTTTTAGAATACGCTTTTAATGTTTTATCGGATTTGGGCGAAGTGGCTTACGCGGTTTCAAAATTGGGAATTGAAAAAATTTCCGAAATTAAACCTAAAGTCGGCGTGCCGATTCGAATGATGGCGGCTAACAGAGTAGAAGAACTTGAAGATGTTAAAAAACATATCGTTGGCGAAGTTTCGGTTGAAGATAAATATGATGGCGAAAGAATTCAAGCGCATCTTAAAAAAACAGGCGAAATTTTTCTTTTTTCGCGCCGTCAGGAAAATATCACTCATCAGTATCCTGATATTATTAAAGGACTGAAAAAATCTTTTAAAGGCAGGGAGGCGATTATCGAAGGCGAGGTTGTGGCTTATGATGAAGAAAAAAATATAATGCTTCCATTTCAGCTTTTAATGTCGCGAAGGCGGAAGCACGGTATTGAGGAATACGTCAAAAAAATTCCGGTTCGTTATTTTTTATTTGATTTACTTTATCTGGACGGAAAAAATTATTTAAAAAAAACATTAAAAGAACGAAGGGCGGCGTTAGAAAAAGTTTTTCAACGAGAAAAACCGATTGAATTCGGCCGCTATGCCGTAACCGATGATTTGTCGGAAATAGAATCTTATTTTAGCGAAGCGCTTAAACGCGGCGCCGAAGGGGTAATGATAAAG